>JAAYUB010000118.1 GCA_012517875.1 Acidobacteriota bacterium
CCGGCGGTGACGGCATCGCCTCCGACCTGATGTGGCGGGAGTTGCGGATCACCGATCAGAAAAAGCCGGTCATCGCGTCCATGTCTGATGTGGCCGCCTCCGGCGGTTATTACATCGGCATGGGCTGCCGCCGGATTGTTGCGGAACCCGCCACCATCACGGGTTCCATCGGCGTAGTCAATGCCAAGTTCAACATGAAGGGGATGTACGACTGGCTGCAGCTCCGGTTTGAGACCGTCAAACGCGGCCAGTGGGCCGACATGATGGACGACACCCGCGGGATGACGCCGGCCGAGCGAGAACGTTTTGCCGCCATGACCCGCGGCTTCTACGAGCGGTTCGTGCAGAAGGCGGCCGACAGCCGAAAAAAGAAGTTTGCGGAACTGGAACCGTTCGCTCAGGGGCGCGTCTGGCTCGGTTCGGAAGCCATTCAGCATGGTCTGGTGGACGACCTGGGCGGCCTCGAAGCGGCCGTTGCCGTCGCCAAAAAAGAGGCGGGGATCCCGGCCGGCCGGTCTGTGAGAATCGTGGAATATCCCGTGCCAAAGAAGCTGTTCGAGCAGATCATGGAATCCATGGCGGAGACGCAGCTGGCCAGGGTTCACCCCGGCTTGCGCCAGGATCTGGCCTTCCTCGGGCGGTTTGTCCTGCCGGGTCCTGGAGCCATGCTGGCGGTAATGCCATACGCGCTGGACATCCACTGAGATGATTTCCCGGGGCGGGGCGCGGCGCGCCCGCCCCGTTTGTCGCCGGCCGCCTGGCGGGTCGGGTGGCCGGTACCTGTCGGATTCTGAAAAGCGGGCAAGCATCCCATGACAGCCCTGCACATCCAGCGGTATTTCTGGTTGGCGCTGATCGTGATTCTGCAAGCGACGTCGGGCGCGGTGGTGCGCCGGACGGCACGAGTGGACATCACGGCGCCGACTGACATTTGGCTGCTGCAGAAGCTGGGCGCAGATATCGACCGCGTGGACGGCCGGACCGTCCATGTCTATGTCAGTTCTGAGGAATTCGAGAAAACAAGCGCCTTGGGGCTGGCTATCGCCTGGGAAGCCGACCCGGCCGCCGAACGGTTCCGCACCCTTCTGGCGCAGGGGAAGCATTCGGGTGATCCCCTGGAGGCGTACCATGATTACGACGAGTTGACCGCGGAGCTCCAGAGCCTGGCGGCGAGCCGACCCGACATCTGCCTTTTGCTCTCGGCCGGTCGCTCAGTCCAGAACCGGGAGCTCTGGGTGCTGAAGATTTCCGATCACCCGGCCAGTGAGGAGGACGAGCCGGAGTGTCGCTATATCTCCACCATCCACGGTGACGAACCCGTCGGTACGGAAATGCTCATCTATCTCTGCCGTCACCTGATCGACCAGTACGGCGTGGATGTCGCCATCACCGAGCTGGTTGACGAAACGGAGATCTATATCCTCCCCCTGCTCAACCCTGACGGCAACGCTTTGGGATCCCGGTACAACGCCAACGGTGTGGATCTTAACCGAGATTTTCCGGACCGGATCACCGACCCTGACAACACGCCGACAGGCCGCGAAGCGGAAACGCTGCGCGTCATGACCTTCTTCGGTGATCACAGCCCGGTGATATCCGCCAATTTTCACGGTGGTGCCCTGGTGATGAACTATCCCTGGGACAGCTCCACGCTCCCTTCGGGCATGTATGCCGCCTGCCCCGACGACGACGTGTTCATCCATCTCGCCGAGACGTACGCAGCGGCCAATCCGCCGATGTGGGACAGCCCCTACTTCGAACATGGCATCACCAACGGCAACGACTGGTACGCGCTGTTTGGCGGACTCCAGGACTGGAGCTACAACTGGATGGGCTGTATGGACCTGACGGGTGAGATCAGCAATGACAAATGGCCAGATGCCGCCGCCCTGGACGAACTTTGGGAAGACAACCGGACGAGCATGGTCGCCTACCTGGCGGAGTGTCACCGGGGCGTTCGCGGTCTGGTGACCGACGCCGATTCCGGGCTACCCGTGGCAGCCGTTATCACCGTGACGGGCCGGGACATGCCGTTCTACACCGATCCCGACGTGGGCGATTTTCACCGCTGCCTCCTGCCCGGAGTGTATCGGCTGCAGTTCGAAGCCGACGGCTACCAGCCGGCGGTGGTCGACGGGGTCGTGGTCGAAGAAGGTCCGGCGACCCGCGTGGATGTATCCATGGCCGCCTTGGCGAGGCTGGAGCTTGCCGACGTGGGCGTGGCGGAGATCGAAGGCAACGGCGACGCGTTCCTGGACCCGGGGGAAACCTGGGGTGTGGCGCTCTCCGTTAGGAATGGCGGCACGAAGTCTGTCGATGATGTGTCCGTCACGCTGGAAGTGGCCGATGGTCCGGCCTCTGTCCGCAGCGGCGCCGCGGCAGTAGGTATGCTGGCTCCCGGCGCCGTCGTCGCAGTCGCCGCCGGCGACCTGCGCTTTCAGATCAGCGGAGGGGCATCGTGCGCGGCGGAAGTCGTGTTGCGGGTGATCGTCGAGTCCAGTCAGGGGTCGGCGACGGACACGTTCATTGCCGTGCTGGGTGAAGAAACGGGATGGACGTTCAATGCAGCCGATGTTCCGAGACCGATCCCGGACGGCGATCCCGCCGGAACCGTCACCTGGATCGCCGTGCCTGATTTGGAGGGCGCGGTGGCCGCCGTGACGGTCCAGGTGGACGTCGCGCATCCCTATGTCAGCGATCTGATACTGTCTCTGTTTGGTCCGGACGGGACGATGGTCGAACTGTCCAGCGGGAACGGCGGGTCCGGGGATGATTACATCCACACGGTTTTTGACCAGCAGGCCGGTACCGTCATCACCGCGGGTCAGGCGCCGTTCACGGGCGAATATCGCCCTGAAGGCTCTCTGGATGTGTTGCGCGGCGTGGCAGCCGAGGGCCTGTGGGGCCTGGCGGCGGTGGATGAACGGCAACCGGATGCCGGGACGATCACGGGCTGGTCGGTGACGCTGTCGGTGCGGACGTGCCGGCGGTACGCCACCGGCGACGTGGACAGCGACGGCGTGTTGACGGCGGCTGATCTGGCCTTGCTCGCGGGGTATCTGGCCGGCAATGTGCCTGCCGGGGCCATCGATCCGGCCGAGGGAGACCTGGACAACAGCGGCGGCGTTTCCGCCGCGGATCTCTATCTTCTGAAGCGGCGGCTCTGAGCAGCGGGCTCCGGCGGCGGCAGGCGATCGAGGAAGCGCGCCAGGTCGTCCGGCAGGGGGGCGTGAAATTCCATTTCCTGGCCCGTCCAGGGATTGAGAAAGCGCAGCCGCCGGGCGTGCAGGAAAAAGCGGCCGGGCAGGGAGATGGTCCGCACGGCGCCGCCCTGCCGGATCCGGATGGGCCGGTTGCCGCCGTACAGGGTGTCACCGACGACGGGATGACTCCGGGCCGACAGGTGGACGCGGATCTGATGGGTTCGGCCCGTGTGGAGCACCACGCGCAGCAGCGTCAGGCCGGCATACGTCTGCTCCACGAACCACTCGGTGCGGGAAGCCCGCCCCCGCGGTGCGTGAACGGTCATCTTCATGCGATGGACGGGGTGCCGGCCGATGGGCAGGTCGATGATCCCGTGCGGCGCCTCCATGGCGCCGTACACCAGCGCAACGTACTCCTTATAAATCTCGCGCTTCTGGAACATCGCCGACAGTCGCAGCATGCTCTCCTCGGTCCGGGTGACCAGGAGCAGCCCGGATGTTTCCTTGTCCAGGCGGTGGATGATGCCGGGCCGGAGGGACTCGGTGCCCGGCAGACGTCCGAAATGGTGGACCAGTGCGTTGGCCAGCGTTCCGTCGGCCACGCCCGCGCCCGGGTGCACCACCAGGCCGGCGGGCTTGTTGACCACGATGAGCCGCTCGTCTTCGTACATGATCTCGAGCGGCAGCGCCTGGGCCTGGATCCGGAGCGGCTCACGGGGCGTCAGGCGGAGAACCACCTTGTCGCCGGGCCGCAGCGTTGCGCTCGGTTTCACCGGCAGTCCGTTCACGGTGAGCAGGCCCTCATGGATGGTCTTTTGCAGCAGGGCGCGACTGACGCCGTCCACGTGGAAGAGAACCGCGCGATCCACGCGCAGCCCGGCGTCGTCGGGTCCGGCGGTGAATTTTTTAATGCGCTCCATGCGGCCTCCGGGATCCGGCCCAGGTGCAGAAAACGCCCAGCAGGATCAGGGCGGAGCCGGCCAGCAAGGATGGCGAGACGGCCTCGCGCAGGAAGATCCAGCCGGCGATCATCGCCACGATGGGGGTGATGAAGGTCATCATCGCCACCCGAGTGGTATCCACCCGCTTCAGCAGCCAATAGTAAGCAATGAACGAGATGACCGTGCCAAAGATCACCAGGTAGAGCGTAGCCAGCACCCCCTCGGCGGTCCATGCGCTGGGCGTCCGTCGTTCAGCCAGCAGCCAGATAACCCAGACCAGGATGTTCCCGTACAGCATGCCCAGGCCGTTGAACATCACCAGCGGCACGGTGTTGCGCAGCAGCAGGCGCTTACCCACGATGTTGCTGACGGCGGAAGCCAGGCTGGCGCCGAGAATCATCATTACGCCCAGCGGGGATTCGCTGCCGCCCAGCTCTTGGCGAAACAGCACAAAGATACCGACAAAACCAATAACGACTCCAACGAGTTTCAGCACACCCAGCCGTTCGTCGGGCAGGCCGAAGTGGGCCAGGAGGGCGATGTAGAACGGAAACGTCGCGAACACGATTGCCGTCAGCCCCGAAGATATCCATTGTTCGCCGATATAGACCAGCAGGTAGCTGACACAGAATGAAAACGTGCCGACGACAGCAATGCTGAGATGGGTGTTGCGGTCCCGGGGTATGGCTTCGCTGCGGAGCCGCGCCAGGACAAGCAGCAGGGCGGCCGAAACGGCAAAGCGGATGGCGACGCCGAACACGGGCGGGATCGTGGTCAGAGACAGCTTGATGGCAAGCCAAGTGGTGCCCCAGAACAGACACAACAGAAAGAAAATGCCAATTTCCAGTCGGTTGGCGGCAAGCGTTGCGGGCATGGGTGCAACCGTGGCAGATTCGGGTCAGACGCTCAAGATCTGGTAGAAAAAGAGCACACCGATGACTATCAGAACCAGGCCGCTGTATCGGAGCATCCGAATCAGCTTGGTTTGCGTGGCTTCCGGCGGGCCGTTCCGTCGCCAGACGCCGAGCAGGACGCGCGGGATGACAACAAAATCCACCAGGCCGGCGATTAAAAAAACGTAACTGATCAGTGTGTTTGTGGACATGAGCGTGGCGCACCGCGGGCGACGGATTGCCCGCATGGCGGGGCGGCTGCGGCGCGCCTCATGTATACCACATTCACGCCGGCAGAGGCAAAGAATCTCCCGGCCGGGACACGGGGACGGCGCTCCGAGAACGAGTCCGCCGGCTGAAACATTTTGCACATGGCGGGAGGCTCCCCTATAATGAGGCGACACCATGAACCCCGGGCGCGACCGGCCCGGGTCCGGAACCGGGGGAGATCGTCAGACGGCGCGGCCAGCCGGCCGGTGCCGCGTCAAAGGAGACACGCCGTGCGCAAACTGCACCTGATTCTGCTGCTGCTCTTCTGCGGGGCAACGGTGACGGGGGTTGTGGCCCAGGCCCAAACCCAAACCCGCAAGGTCAGTATCGACGGGTTGATTTACGATCTGAAGCATCCAGACCCGGACCGGCGAGTGGAAGCGGCCCGGCTGCTCGGCGTCCACAAGCTGAACCAGTCGGTCCCGGCGCTCATCGAGGCGGCGGCCGATCCTCAACCGTCCGTCCGGCTGGCGGTGCTCGAAGCATTGGCGAAGATCCGTGACCCCCGCGCGCTGCATACCTACATCACCCTCACCGCGGATTCTGAAGCCAACATCCGCCAGAAGGCGATCGCCGCCCTGTTGGAGGTCTACGTGGTCGACGAGAGCGGCTTTGTCGCTGGAACGCGAAAGGTGATCGAATTCCTCAACCCGTTCGACAGCGACTACAACACGCTGGTGGTGGAACCGTACGTACCCGTCTCGGCGGATGCGGTCCGGGCCCTGGCCCAGCGACTTGAGGATCCCGAAACGGGCGTGCGCAAGGCCGCCGTGATGGGCCTGGGCACCCTCCGGGGTCGGGCGGCATTGCCGCAGATGAAGGATGTCTTGTCCCGGGAACCGGAAAACGGCATCAAGATTGAATACTTCCGCTCGTTTTACAAGATCGGCGACCCGGACGCGTGCGGCCGGCTCGTTCCGTACGTGAACGATCCCGACAAGGCGGTTCACGACGAGGCGATTCTCACCAGCGGCCTGCTGCGCTGCAAGGAGTCGGTGGATGCCGTCATGGACATCTACCAGATGGGGATCAAGGAACGCGAAAAGGTGTTTGGCGTCATCCCCGCTTCCTCGTCCGATGACCTCCAGATCAAATGCCTGCAGGCGCTGGCCCTGATAGGCGATGACCGGGCGGCCAAGTTGTACCTGCCGGCACTGCGGCACGATAAGGAGGATTTCCGTGTTGCCGCAGCAGAAGGATTGGCCCGGTTGGCCGATCCCCAGTATGAGCCGGTGCTGGTGGAGCGCTCCGCCGGCGCCCGGGGGAAGCGATTTCAGCTGGCGCTCGCCTATGCGTTCTATCGTCTGGGTCACAAGGAGCGGTTGCAGGACATGGTGCGTGAGCTGGGCGGCATGAAACACGGCGACCAGATGTTCAGCTATCTTGTGGAACTGACGCCCGATCAGCTGGCCGACCTGTACCCGCATCTTCGTGCCAGCAAGGGCAAGACCCGCATTCGCATCCTCGAAGCTGTCGGGGTGGCGGGGGCGGTGCAGAATCTGGCCGAAGTCCAGTCATACACCCACGACAGCGACGCCAATGTGGCGTCGGCGGCGATGGTGGCGGTCCGGCGGATCCAGGCGCGGCAAGGCCTCTGACGGGTGCGGCCAGCGAGGGAATGGAGCGCGCGCGTGGCGTATCGCGATCTGCATGAATTCATCACGGCTCTGGAACAGGCGGGCCAGCTTCGGCGCGTCCGTGAGAGCGTGTCACCAGTACTGGAGATCACCGAGATCGCCGACCGGGTAGTCAAGGCCGGCGGTCCGGCGCTCCTGTTTGAGAGCGTTCAGGGATCGGAGATCCCGGTTCTGATCAATGCGTTCGGCACTCTGGAGCGGATGTGCCTGGCCCTGGGCGCGCCCGACCTCGACGCCGTGGCGGCGCGCGTTCAGGATTTGCTCGAGTTCAGGAGCCCGGCGTCGCTGGCGGACAAGATCCGGATGCTGCCGAAGCTCGCGGATCTAGCCAATTTTTTCCCGAAGACTGTTCGCAGCGGGCCCTGTCAGGAAGTGGTCCTCACCGAAGGGTTCTCCCTGGCGGACCTGCCCGTACTGCAGTGCTGGCCCGACGACGGCGGCCGCTTCATCACCCTCCCGCTGGTGTTCTCGCGGGATCCGGTCACCAGCAAACGCAACTGCGGCATGTACCGGATGCAGCTGCACGACGCCACGACCACCGGCATGCACTGGCAGATTCACAAGGGAGGCGCTCACCACTACCACAGGTGTCTCCGCGACGGCCGCCGCCTGGAGGTTGCCGTGGCGATCGGGGCCGATCCAGTGGTCACCTTCGCCGCCACCCTGCCCCTGCCCGAGGATTTCGACGAGATGCTTTTCGCCGGATTTCTGCGCGGCGGTCCCGTGGAGATGGTCCCCTGCCGGACGGTTGATCTGGAAGTGCCGGCCTCGGCGGAGATCGTGCTCGAGGGTTACGTGCAGCCCGGCGAACTGCAGCGGGAGGGTCCGTTCGGCGACCACACCGGCTTTTACTCGCTGGCGGACGACTATCCGGTGTTCCACGTCCAGTGCGTCACCCGGAAGCGCCAGCCGGTCTATCACACGACCATCGTCGGGCGCCCGCCCATGGAGGACTGCTGGATGGGTAAGGCCATCGAGCGGATCCTTCTGCCGGTGATCCGAAAACAATTTCCCGAAATCGTGGACATTCACCTGCCGTTTGAAGGCGTGTTCCACAATTTGATCATTGTGGCCATCCGCAAAGCGTATCCGGGACACGCGCGCAAGGTGATGCACGGCATTTGGGGACTTGGACAGGCGATGTTCTCCAAATGCATCCTGGTGGTGGACGATACGGTCAACATCCAGGATCTGAGCGAGACTGCTTGGGCGGCGCTGAACCACATTGATCCGCAACGGGACACGGAGTTCGTGCTGGGTCCCGTGGACAGCCTGGACCACGCGTCCCGCCTGCCCGACTTCGGATCAAAGATGGGCGTTGACGCGACTCGCAAATGGCCCGGCGAAGGTTTTACCCGGGCCTGGCCAGAGCCCGTCCGTATGAACCCGGAGATCCGGGCCCTCGTCGACGGCAAGTGGGAACGCTATTGGCGCTGACCCGCCGATGCGCCCGCAGGCGGACCATCCCTGCATGATGCCTTGGAGGCGAACCATGATCCGCAGCATTCTGATCGCCGTTGTCCTGCTGGCCGTGATGCCGGCGGTACTCGTAGCCCAGGGGGCCGTCGACGGGAGTCCGCCGAGTCTGGCCGAGCTCATTGATAACCTGGCCAACGCCCAGCACCGAGGCAGCTTCTTCCGCGACCGGTGTGTCTATTTCCAGCGGCTGTACGTGGAGCGGTTCAAGGAGCGCACGCCGGAAGGCGTCTACGCGGATTCGATCTACCAGCGGTTGTCGGTGGCGGAAGTGAGCGCCGACAAGGACCGGGAAGTCATCGCCCGTCTGGTGTCGGACACCGACGGCAAGCTCAAGCCCAAAGCCGTTTCCGAATCCAGCCGAAACGTGTTTGGGGCGCCCCGCTTCCTCGAGCTGCTGTTCTTTCCTCTCTATCCGGAGCGGAAAGGACTGTTCGAGATCACCGACCTCGGCGAGGCGGTGATCGACGAACGGAAGTGCCGGATCCTGCGGATCTACCCCCACTCCGATGCAGAGCCGCTGGTGGAGGGGGTGTTCTACGTGGATCCGGTCAGCGGTCACCCCGTTCGATTGGTCGTCGACCGGCTGCACCATTTCGAACTGCTGGATGACAATCTGGACGGCCTCGTGGAACTCCATGCGCAGGTGGAATACCGAACCCTGCCCAACGGCGTAACGGTTCCCCAGGCCTGCCGGGCGGACGGCAATTCACGCATCTCCCGGTATAAAGGGTTTTTCAAAATTGACTTTTTGGAATGGGGCTATCAGCCCAATCCGCTCTATCCAGACGTGGTGCCGTATTTCGAGAAGATGCCCGATTTCAAGGATCCGGCACCCGCCGCCTTCCGGCGCCCCGACGACACCGACGCCGCGGGCTCGGAGCAACCATGAGGATCATTGCCGGCCGCCTCAGGGGGCGCCAGCTGTTCCTGCCGCCGGATCTGAGCATCCGGCCCACCATCGGCAAACTGCGCGAATGTTACTTTGACATCGTCCGGGATCTCATCGGCGGCGCCCGATTCCTCGACCTGTGCGCCGGGAGCGGCTCGATGGGACTTGAGGCGCTCAGCCGCGGGGCGGCGGAGGTGGTGTTCGTCGAGATGAGCGAGCGGTCGCTGAAGTATCTCCGGAAGAATCTGGCGCACTGCCGGGTCGAAGATGGCGTGCGGGTGATTCGAGGGGATGTCCTGGTGCAGATTCCCCGGCTGGCCCGGGACGGAAAACAGTTTGACCTGATCTACTTTGACCCGCCCTATTTTGAAGGATTGTACGACCAGGCGCTGGCGGTCGTGGCCGGTTCGAGCCTGCTGGCTCCCGGCGGGCTGGTGACGGTGAATCATTTCAAGAAGGTGATGGTGCCGGCGGCCTCCGGTGGGCTGGAGTGTGTCCGGACCGTCCGGCACGGCGATTCGGCGCTCAGCTTCTATGTCCGGCGGCAGCCGCCGGACTCGGACTCATGATTTGACGTATTCGAGCCCGGTTTTGCGACGGGCCTTGCGCAGGGTGGGCCGGGCGATGGCCCGGGCCTTTTCGGCGCCCCGGGCGAGGATCTGCTCCACGGCGTCGCGCTGGGCGGACAGCTCCAGCCGCCGCTGCCGATAAGGCGCAAAATACGTCCGGATCTTATCAAACAACATCTCCTTGGCCACCGCGTAACCCATGCCGCCGGCTCGGTAGCGCCGGTCCAGGTCGGCGAGTTCATCCGGCGTCGCGAACAGTCGGTACAAAGCGAACACGGTGCACTTGTCGGGGTCCTTCGGCGCCTCCACCGGCGTGGGATCGGTGACGATGCCCATCACCTTCTTGCGCAGCACCTTCTCGTCGGCGAAGATCTCGATGGTGTTGCCGTACGACTTGCTCATCTTTTGGCCATCGAGGCCGGGTACCACGGCGACATCCGGGTCGATGGCCGGTTCGGGCAGAACAAACGTGTCCCCGAACACGTTATTGAACCGCTCCGCGATGTCCCGGGTGACCTCCACGTGCTGCTTCTGGTCCTTGCCCACGGGGATGCGGTGGGCCTGGTACAGCAGGATGTCGGCGGCCATCAGCACCGGGTAAGCGAACAAGCCGTGGGTGGGGATCAGGCCGCGGGCAATCTTGTCCTTGTAGGAGTGACAGCGCTCCAGCAGGCCCATGGATGTGACGCAGGACAGGATCCACGTCAACTCCGTCACCTCGGGCACGTCAGATTGAACCCAGAAGATGGATTGCTCGGGATCCAGACCGAGGGCGAGGAAATCCATGGCGGCATCCAACGTGCCCTGGCGCAGAGTCTTGCCGTCCTGAACCGTGGTGAGCGCATGGTAGTTGACGATGAAGCAGAACAGTTCATGGTGGGCCTGAAACTCGATCATGCGCTTCATCATGGCGAAATAGTTGCCCAGATGGAGTTGTCCCGACGGCTGGATCCCCGACAAGACCCGTTGGCGCGGTACCGTTGCCTCGGTCATGTGTTCCTCCGGCGCAAATTCAAGCCCCCAAGATAGGCATTTTCACGCCCGTTGTCAAAGGTTTCCCGTCCGTTCTGTGGACGGTGGTTGATCGGCCGGTGCGGAGAAGTTACAATCATACACACTGAATCAACGGACGGGTGCAAACATGGCGCGTCAGAACCTCGGGCAGGGATCGGTCGCTGCCTATGCCATCCGGCGGCTGGCGCTGGGTTTCGGTCTCATCGCTGCGGCCGCCGGGGTGTTGCTCGTCTCGGACTGGCCGAATCGGCAACGGGTACGCGGTGATGTACCACGCGTCGCCATCTTCCAGATCTCCAGCCGTACCGGTGTGGATTTGAGCCGTGACGGAGTGCTGGCCGGCCTGGCCGATGAAGGGTTTGTGAATGGCCGTTCGCTGACACTGCAGCTGTTCAACGCCGAAAACGATCTGCCCACCGCCGGCACGATCGCCCACGGAATCGTCCACGGCGACTTCGACCTGGCGATCACCCTGACGACACCTGCGTTGCAGACACTGGCGGCAGCCAACCGCGATGGCCGCGTCCCTCACGTGTTTGGGATGGTTACGGATCCCGTCGGTGCGGGCGTGGGCATCGGGACCCGGGACCCGCTGGATCATCCCCTCCACCTGGCCGGCATCGGCACGTTCCAGCCGGTTCGTGAAATCTTCCGTCTGGCCAAGCGGATCCATCCCCGGCTGCGCACCGTGGGAACCGTGTGGTGCCCGGCGGAAAAATGCTCCGAAACCTGCACGCGGATCGCCCGGGAAATCGCTGTGGAACAGGGGATCACCCTGCTGGAGGCGTCCGTGGACAACTCCGCCGGTGTTCATGAGGCCGCCGTGTCACTGACCGCCCGAGGCGTGGAGGCCATCTGGATCGGCGGGGACAATACTGTCGAAACAGCCATCGGCGAAGTCGTTTCCGCGGCGTCACAGGCCCGCATCCCCGTGTTCGTCAACACGCCGGATCATGTGAGGATGGGGGCGTTGTTCGGCCTCGGCGCCGACTACGCCGTGGTCGGCCGCGAGGTGGGCCGTCTGGCGGGCCGCGTGTTGAACGGGCTGGTGCCGGCTGAGGTGCCCATTGAAAATTTGGTGCCCCCCCAGCTCAGCGTGAACCGGACGGTAATGGCGACCCTGGGCGGGAAGTGGCAGATTGCTCCCGACGTGTTGGCGGCGGCGTCCCTGGTCGTCGACGATACCGGGCCGCATATCCGGCCGGATCCGGATCCATCCGTATTGCGGACGTTGCGGGATTCCGAGAGTGTGTCAACGGTATCGGCTGACTATAGGACCGTCTGGGCAGCAGGCGGGCGGTGCTGGCGGCTGCACCTGCTCAACTACAACGAGTCGTCCATCGCGGCCGACTCGGAGGCCGGCCTCCGGGAGGCCCTCGGGCAGATGGGCCTGGTGGAAGGACGCGACTTCACTTTGCGCCGTCATTGTGCGCAGGGCGACCTGCCCACGCTGATCGCCCTGGCTGACGCGGCCGTGACCGATGGCGCCGATCTGTTGCTTGCCCACTCCACCCCGACGCTGCAGACGCTGGTCAAGAAGGAGCGCCGCCTGCCTATTGTGTTCGGTGTGGTGGCTGATCCCGTGCGTGCGGGCGCGGGCCGCAGCTTCACCGACCACTTGCCCAACGTCACCGGGATCAGCACCCGATCCGACTATGAAGGAATGGCCCGGGTCATCCGGGAGTGCCTGCCGGCAGCACGGCGGATCGGCACGCTGTTTGTGACGAACGAGGACAACTCCATCTACAACAAGGACGCATTTGAGGCGGAACTTCGCCGGCTGGGCATGGCACTGGTGCCGGCCGGCGTGTCGTCAGGCACCGAGGTGCTGGATGCGGCCCGATCGGTGGTGGATCGGAACGTGGACGCCCTCTGTCCGGTGACCAGCAACCTGCTGGAGATCGCCTTCGCCGGCGTGAGCCGGGTGGCCCTGGAATCGCGGACGCCGCTGTTCGCCTTCACGTCCACGCCGGTGGTGCAGGGCGCGGCCGCGGTGGGGGTGACGCGGGACTACCGGCAGGCGGGACGAGACATGGCCCGGCTGGCTGTCCGGATCATGCGCGGGGAGCCGCCGGCCGGGATTCCCATTGAACTGGTGAGCCGGACGCGGATTCTCGTGCACCGGCCAAATGCGGCCCGGTGCGGATTGGTCATTCCGCCCGCCCTGCTCCAGCGTGCCGATCAGGTGATGGAGCGGTGATGGACATCCAACGCGTGCGCCATGCCGAGGGTTTTGAATTCCGGATCAGCGGCCGCTTCGATGCCGGCCGTGCGGACCAGCTCGAATCGGACCTGGACGAGGCGGTCCGCGCCGGCGAATATCACGTACGGGTGGATTTGAGCGGGGTGGATTTCATCAGCTCGGCGGGCATCGGTCTGTTGGTCCGTTTCTATAACCGCCTGAAAGGCTGTGGCGGGACGTTCGGCGTCCGGGCGGCTTCGGAACCGGTTGCCAATCTTCTGCAAATCAGCGGGTTGTGGGCGATGCTGGCTTCGGATTTTCCGGGCGGCGAAGGAGCCGGCGATTCCGAAACGCTGGCGGCGTCGCGATTCCGTTCGGTGGGACCACTGGCGTTCGAGATCCATGAGCCTGAAACGTCCGGGCATCTGACGTGCCGGCGGGTGGGAGATCCGGAACGTCTGGCAGTGGGGGGTTATGGCCCCGACGCGGCGGCGCGGCTGTCACTGCCGACCGAAACCCTGGCCGTGGGGCTTGGCGCCTTCGGGCCCGGATATTCGGAGTGTCGACCACGTTTCGGCGAATTTCTGGCCGCCGGGGGCGTGGCGGTCTGCCGCCCCACCGACGGTTCGGGTGTGCCCGACTTCATGGTCGCGCGCGGCGGCCTGGTGCCCGAAGTGGTGGCTCTCTACGCCCTGGTGGTTGATGGGGGGCTCGACCACTTCGTCCGGTTCCAGGCGGTGGGACCGGCCGGGGCGGTGACCCTCGGGGATGTGTTGGCCGCCGTCTTGAATATCCTGGACGAGCCGGCGGCGGGTCTGGTGATGCTGGCCGAGACCGCCGGCCTGGTGGGGACGGCGTTGCGGCGGTCGCCGGCCAGCGATTCCGGGCTGGACAATCCGTTTGAGTTTCCGGCGGTCCGTGACTGGCTGGCGTTCACGCCGGAGCGGGAACACGCGCGACATCTCACCTTGGTGGCGGGGGTGGCGGCGGTTGGAACGGCCGGTCCGCTGGCGGTATTTCTCCGGCCGGCGGCGGAACCGGATATCCAGGCCCACTGCCACGCGGCGGTGTTCGGCTTCCGGGCGCTGCCCCGCGGGCGCCTTGACTTGGGTAATACCGTCCGGGAGCTGTGCGAGGAAGAACGCGTGCTCGATCTGCTCCACCTGGTCCGGGATCATCGGGAGATCGTCGGTGTCGGCGACAGCCTGTTCACGCGCGGCGTGATCTGGGCCGGCAGCCTGGACATCGCTGCGGAAGGCGGCGCGCCATGAGCCTGCTCATCAGCGCGGCAACCATCGGTTTCTTCCTTGCCTTGATGGTGCTGGGCGTGTACGTCACGTTCCGGCTGTTCGATTTCTGCGACCTCACCACCGACGGGTCCTTCGCCTTGGGGGCGGCGGTGACCGCCGTCCTCCTGACGGCGGGCGTCCACCCGGCGTGGGCCACCCTGGCCGGCGCAGCCGCCGGCTGTGCCGCCGGCGCACTGACCGGACTGCTGCACGCGCGGATGGGCATCCACGGCCTGCTCGCCGGCATTCTGGTCATGACCGCGCTGTACTCCGTCAACCTGCACATCATGGGCAAGAGCAACGTGCCGCTGCTGTCGACCCCGACGCTGATCACCCTGACCGAGGAATTCGCCGCGCGCCGCTTGGGCATACCGGAGAATGTCATGCTGCTCGGCTGGACCGTCGCCCTGCGCGATGTGGCGGGGCTGGTGTTGGGCGCGGGCGTGGTGACGGCGTCACTCCTGCTGGCGTTCATGTTCTTCCGCACCGACCTCGGCACGGCCATGCGGGCCACCGGCGACAATCCGGTCATGGTCCGGGCCCTGGGGGCGGACACCCGAAACCTGCTGTTGGCCGGCGTGGCGATCGCCAACGGCCTGGTGGCGCTGTCCGGGGCGTTGCTGGCCCAGTATCAAGGCTTCGCCGACGTCCAGATGGGGCTGGGCATGCTTGTCTGGGGCTTGGCCAGCGTGATCATCGGCGAGGCGCTGGTGCGGACGCGCCGCCTGGGGCTGGCGTTGGTCGGCGTGGTCATGGGATCGATCCTCTTCCGCCTGCTGGTGGCCATCGCCCTGCGGTGGGGGCTGGAGCCCAACGACCTGAAGCTGATCACGGCGATATTCGTGCTGGGAGCGCTGTTCCTGCCCGGCCTCCTGGCGCGATTGATCCGACGGAAACGGGCCGCCGAACATGCTTAAAGCCACCGGACTGACCAAAACGTTCAATGGCGGGTCACCCAACGA
>JAAYUB010000119.1 GCA_012517875.1 Acidobacteriota bacterium
CCGGCTGACCCGCCGGTAGCTCCTGCAGGAGATGGTGGTGAGCTTGTCACGCCCCTTCTCCCCGTTTTTCTCCCGGAGCAGTGCGTCCACTTCATCGGGGTACAGGATGCCGTCAATCAGTTTGTGCGCGGCGGCTTCGGTGGGATGGCTGAGTCCCTCCTCCATCATGGCCGCCACCTGCTCGGCGGGGATTTTCCGGAAGCGCGCAACCATCCCGTTGAACGATGCGACGGTTTTATCCAGAATATTGTTCATCACCTCGCGCTGGGCATCGCTGGCCGAATTCCGTTTAAGCATGTCGCCGGCGCTTTTGTATTTGCCGATGTTCTCGACTTCCGGGTCGATGCCGAATTTGTTGAGCGTGTCCTTCAGAAACATGGCCTGGGCGATGAAACCATTCAGCTCGAAGAACCCCTCCGGTGGCATATAGATCTTGTCGGCGGGCAGGGCGCAGGCGTAATCCCGCTCGTTGCAGACCACCGTGGTGGCATAGATGAACTTGCCGGTTTTCTTGAACGCGGCCAGCTTATTCTGCAGTTCCTCCACTTTGGACCAGCCCAGATTGGGGCTCTCGACTTGGAGCCAGATGCCGGTGATCCGCTTGTCGCTGCCTGCCTTGTCGATGCTGTTCAACACCTGCTGAAAAGTGAGGGCGGGCGGCTCAAACAAGCTGAGCGTGAAATCCGATGGGGCGTTCTCCGGTAGCTCTCCGGTCAGTTCCACCACCAGCACGGTCCTGTCCTTAACCGACGGCTCGGCCTGAACCATCGCCTGGACCGCAAAGTACATCATCAACCCCACCCCGATGAGCACCATCAGGACAACCAGGGTGATGATCCAGCCCTTCTTGATTTTCATACCCGTTCCTCCCGCTCCGATGATTGAAAGTCGACCCGTCTGCTGGAGCCGCGGCCGTCGGAGTTCACCGGCGGCGGTGGCCGGTTTCGATATCTCAGCGCCCCGCCCGGGACGGATCGTCATGCATTCGCGCCCGGGTGGGATACGTGTGTGCGTGGCACAGCGCCACGGCCAGCGCGTCTGAAGCGTCCAAGGGAAGCTCCTGTCCGCGCAGGCCAAGCAACAGGAGAACCATTCCCCGCACCTGTTCCTTCTCGGCGCGGCCATACCCCACCAGTGCTTTCTTGACGGCCAACGGGGTGTAGGACACGACCGGAACGTTCGCCAGCTCCAGACCCAGCAGAATGGCCCCCCGGGCCTGCCCCAGCTTGAGGGCGGAGCGGGGATTGGCCGCGAAGAACACATCCCCGACCGCGGCGAAATCCGGAGGATACGCCGCGAGCACCTGGCGGAGCCCTTCGTGAATCTGCCGGAGTCCGGCGGAGAACGTCGCCGCACCGCGGGGACGAACAACACCCCAAGCCAGCGCCGTCAGCCGGTTGTTCCGGTGTTCGATCACGCCGTAACCCGTCGCCTCGCTGCCCGGATCGATCCCGATCACACGCATGGAACTGTCCCGTCCTCAGGGAATGCTCCTATTTCACCACAAAGCGCCCCGGCGGCCAAGGTCGAATCGCGAATACCGAGACTCGCGTCAGCGTCGCCTGTCGATCCGGCACCCTGTTTCCGCGATCGCTCCGGTACAGCAGCCTGCCCCCGGCGGCCGGCTTTGAAACAATCAGGCGCCCGGAAGGGGCGCCTGATGAGGAAACCGGCTGACGTACCAATCGCAGGTTATTCCTGCATTTCCGACTCGTCGATATCAAAGTTAGCGTAGACGTTCTGCACGTCGTCGTGGTCCTCTAGGGATTCCATCAGTTTCAGCATCTGCTGGGCTTCCTTGCCCGTCAGTTTGACCGTGTTCTGGGGGATCATGGAAATCTCGTTCTCGAGCATTTCAAGCCCCGCGCCCTCCAGCTTCTCCTTCAGCGCGTCGAAGGCTTCTGGTGCGGACGTGATCTCGAAATTGCCATCATACTCCTCGATGTTTTCGGCGCCCGCGTCGAGGCTGATCTCCATCAGCTCATCCTCGCTTTTCTGGCCTCCTTTCACCAGGAAGTAGCCTTTGCGGTCAAACAGGTAGGCCACGCAACCGTTTGCGCCGAGGTTGCCGTTGTATTTCGTAAACAGGTGGCGGATCTCGGATACGGTCCGGTTGCGGTTGTCGGTCATGACCTGAAGCATGACCGCCGCGCCACCCGGACCGTAGCCCTCGTAGGTGATCTCCTCATAGTTTGTTCCGGGCAGTTCGCCGGTGCCCTTCATGACGGCCCGCTTGATGTTGTCGGCGGGCATGTTGGCCGCTTTGGCATCCAGGATGGCTTTGCGGAGCCGCGCGTTGCCGTCGGGATCCCCGCCGCCGACCCGGGCGGCTACGGTGATCTCCTTGATCAATTTGGTGAACACCTTGCCTCGCTTGGCATCCACTGCGGCTTTCTTGTGTTTGATGGAATGCCACTTGGAATGTCCAGACATACAAATATCTCCTCTGTTGTCAGAATTGCAGGTTGAGCTCCGTCGTATGAATCAAAGGCCGTAGAACACACGGAATAGGTATATTATAATTTCGTTTTAAGCGAAAGTACACAGGGTATAGGAGCCGCCGATGCCCGATGTCCTGGCTGTGATTGGGGGAAGCGACGCATACCGCCTGCTCCAGGCCGGCGCCTGGCGCATCCTCGAAACAGTCGCTGTGCCGACGCCGTTCGGCGAAGTTTCTGCGATCCAGCGGATCGCCGTGACGGAAGACCTGACCGCCTGGTTTTTATCCCGTCATGGCCAGGAGAATTACGCCGTCAGCGCCCCGTTCGTCAACTACCGCGCCAACATCTATGCGTTGAAAGAGCTGGGGACGGCCCGCATTCTGGCCTGGTCGGGACCCGGCACTCTCCACGCTGACCGGCACCATCCCGGAGAGCTGGTCCTGCCCACCGACATCATCGACGAAACCCGCCGGCGCTCTGCCACGTTCTTTGCAGGCCGCGGCTGGGGGTTCATCCGCTCATCCCCCTGCTTCTGCCCCGGCATCCGCTCAGCCTTCCTGGCCGCCGGAGCGGTCGCCGGACTGGCCATTGCAACAGACGCAGTGTACGTCTGCACGGAAGGCCCTCGCCTGGAGACTGCGGCGGAGATCCGGAAACTCCGCCGAGACGGCGGAGACCTGGTGGGCATGACACTGGCTCCTGAGGCGTTTCTGGCCCGCGAACTGGAGATCTGCTACGCCCCGCTCTGCTACGTCACCAATTACGCCGAAGGCGTGGTGGAGCGGGCGTATCGCGGCGACAGACTGTTCGGGGGAATGCTGAGTGAGACCGAGCGTGACGCCGTCGACCGGGCGGTTCAGCACTTTCCTCGCCTGTTCTGCCGCGCCCTGGAACTGCTGGCTGAAGCGCCGCGAGACTGTCCGTGCGCCCAAGCCATGCGACGCTACACGCGCGACGGCCGCCTCGACGAGGACTGGCACAAGTGGATCGGGAACTCGGACGCCTGAGACGACTGTTGTCATCCCCCCGGTCTTTTGCTATCATACCCGCTCTTCGCCTGCCGGCCGCCGTCAGGGGCCGACTCACCCGGACAAGCGACACATATGAAACAACCGCTCACCCACATCCGCAATTTCTCCATCATCGCCCACATCGACCACGGCAAGTCCACGCTGGCGGACCGCATCCTCGAGCTTACCGGCGCCCTCACCGCCCGTGAAATGGCCGACCAGGTGCTGGACGACATGGACCTGGAGCGGGAACGCGGGATCACCATCAAGGCCCACGCCGTCCGGCTGAATTATCGCGCCCAAGACGGCTGCGACTATCAGTTCAACCTCATCGATACGCCCGGACACGTGGATTTCACCTACGAGGTGTCGCGCAGCCTGGCCGCCTGCGAAGGCGCGCTGCTCGTTGTGGACGCCTCCCAAGGCGTCGAAGCCCAGACGCTGGCCAACACCTACTTGGCCGTGGAAAACGATCTGGAGCTGATTCCGATTCTCAACAAAATCGACCTTCCCGGAGCCGACGCCGAACGTGTTTCTTTGCAGGTGGAGCAGGTGGTCGGCCTGAAGCGCAGCGAGGTCCTGCTGGCCAGCGCCAAAGAGGGTCGCGGCATCCAAGAGATCCTGGAGGCGATCGTCGCCCGCATCCCCCCGCCCCAGGGGGATCCTGACGGCCCGCTAAAAGCCCTGGTGTTTGATTCCTGGTACGATGTCTATCGTGGCGTAGTGATCCTGCTGCGTGTGTTCGACGGCCGGATCAGCAAAGGGATGCGGATCCGCCTAATGAGCACGGCCAAAGATTACACCGTCGAAGAGGTGGGCGTGATCACCCCCAAATCTCAGATGACCGGTCGCCTGGAGACGGGCGAGGTGGGCTTCATCATGGCGGGGATCAAGAACGTCGACGACGCCCAGGTGGGCGATACGATCACCGAGGCCGACCGTCCGGCGGGGGAACCCCTGGCCGGCTTTCAGGAGATCAAGCCGGTGGTGTTCTGCGGGTTGTATCCGGTGCAGAGTGAACAGTACGCCGATTTGAAGGACGCCCTCAGGAAACTCCAGCTCAACGACAGCGCCTTCCGGTTCGATCCCGAAACCTCCACCGCCCTGGGTTTTGGCTTCCGGTGCGGCTTCCTCGGCCTGCTGCACATGGACATCGTCCAGAGCCGGCTGGAACGGGAGTTCGAGCTCGACCTGATCAGCACTGCACCGAGCGTGCGTTATCGCATCATCCGCAAGACGGGCGAGGAGCTGTATGTCGAAAATCCCGCCCACATGCCACCCACCGGCGATATCGCCCGGATCGAGGAGCCGATCTACACCACCATTGTCATGACAGCAGACGAATACCTCGGCGGCATCCTCAGCCTGCTCGAGGAAAAACGCGGCGTGCAGCGCGGTTTTGAGTACGTGGGCGCAAAGCGCGTCATGCTCACTTATGACCTGCCGCTCAACGAAATCGTCATCGATTTTTACGATCGGCTCAAATCGGTCAGCCGCGGGTATGCCTCCATGGATTATCACTTCGCCGGTTATGCCGAGTCCGACCTGGTCAAACTGGACATCCTGGTCAACGGTGAGCCGGTGGACGCCCTCTCCAGCATCGTTCACCGCAGCCTGGCCTTCCGACGCGGCCAGGCGCTGACCACCCGTTTGCGCGAAGTCATTCCTCGCCAGTTGTTCGAAGTGGCGGTCCAGGCGGCAGTGGGCAACAAAGTCATCGCCCGGACCACCGTCAAGGCGATGCGCAAGAACGTCCTGGCCAAGTGCTATGGCGGCGACATCACCCGCAAGCGCAAGCTGCTCGAAAAACAGAAAGAAGGCAAGCGGCGGATGAAACGGGTGGGCCGGGTGGACATCCCTCAGGACGCCTTTCTGGCAATCCTCGATATCAAGACGGACTGAGGCTCGTCTGCCGTGGCTTGGTCAGGGGCTTGTCAATAGCGGTTCTCCGCCGAGCTGCCGTGGATTGACGATTCCTCCCGAGATGATCAGTTTCATGGCCTCCTCCACGGAGAGAGGGACCCGCACGATCTGCTCCATCGGCAGCATGGTCAGCAGCCCCGTGGTCGGATTGATCGAGTTCAACAGCAGCACCAATCCCATCCGCTGTCCTTCCTGCAGTGTGATCGTGCCGTTCAGAAATCCGAACGCCCACAGGCCCCGGGATGGGTACGGTATCATCACCACCGCTTTGGGCTCCTCCGCCTGGCCGGGTGCGAACGCGTTCAGGATCTGCTTGATCGCCCCGTAGATGGACCCCGCCAGCGGAATTTGGGCCAGCAGCTGGTCCGCCAAGCCAAGTAGCCGCTGGGCCACATAGTTTTGGGTGATCAGCCCCACGACGAAAATCAGCAGGACGGTTGCGACGATGCCCAAGCCGGGGATGTAGGTGGAAGTGAATCGACCGATCAGCGGCACCAGCAAACTGTCGGTGAAATGAAACAGAACAATCAGGATGTACACCGTGATCACCACGGGCACCACCACCAGCAAGCCGGAGAAAAACGAGCGGCGCAGCGTGCGAGCGACCGAGCCGCGGACATTGGTTGCCACCATGTACACACCTCCCCTGGATGATCGCGGTCATCTTATCACAGCCCGGTGTGTGGTTCGGAGTTCAGGGCGGTACGGGCGATCCGTCGGTCTTCCCGCGGTCGCGAGCGTGGGCCCAGCCCACGGTGATGAGCCGCGACACCGGCACGAAGTGATAGCCTCGCCGGGTCATGCTGACGATCAGATCGTCCAGGATCGTCCAGCCACGCTCCTCCCGCCGCTGACTCCCTGTGTGCATGAGGATGATCGCTCCGTTGGCTCCACCCGGAACACCGCCGTCGAATGCGAGCAGCCGCTCCAGGATCTGCGGGGCCGTGAGGTAGCGGGGTTCGACCCGGTCCGCGACCCAGTCCAGGGAGTCCATTGACTGGTCGCGTGATTCACTTCGTGTCCACGTCACATGCCAGTAGCCGAGTTCCGCCGCCCACGCATTGATCGTCGGATTGGTCTCGCCGAACGGCGCCCGCCACAATTTAACCATCGGCTGGTTGGTTACATTCCGGAACGCGATCTCGTTTTTTTCGAGCAACTCATGCAGATATTCCCGAGTGATCCCCGACCGGGTGTCGTGATGCCGATTTGCTTCCCAAGTGGTCAGATGCACATGGCGGTACAAATGGCTGCCGATTTCATGGCCCCCGGCCACGGCGGCCCGCACGGATTCGGGAAACCGTTCCAAAAACTCACCCGTCAAGAAGAACGTGGCCGTGATACGGTGTCGAGCCAGCACCTGGAGGATGGCCGGCAGATCGCAGTCGGTCGAGTCGCCGTCGAACGTCAGACTGATATTGGGCAGATCGGGGGAACCACGGGTAAAATGGTACGGTCCTTCCGCCGACCACTCCTGCTGCAAGTGCCCCGGCAACGCCAAGGCTGGAGTGAACCGAGCGGTGTCTGGTCCGGCCCCTGGGACCGTGTTCAGTGACGGCGCCGGCTTCACCACGCCGTCCGCACCGGCCGGTTTCACTGGTTGGTGACGCAGTGATGTCGGAAATGGCGGGGCGACCAGTGCACCCATTGCCGTCAAGACCAGCAACAATCCAAGCCCCCAAACCAAGGGGCGGAACAACGCGGTCTTTGATTGTCGCACACCGCCGGCCGGTTTCGAATCCTCGATCCTGGGCAGATCAGAAGCCATATTTTTCGGCGCGGGCGAGGTGTCGCGGCAATTCCAGGCGGATGTCTTCCTGAACTGTCTCCCGTTGAACCCGGGTGAACTGGCCGTTGCGATACAGGATCTCCCCGTCTACCAAAACCGCGTACACATCCGACGCACGGTACGCATAGACAATGGCTGCTACCGGATCGGGCGATGGAAAACTGTGGAGCGGATCGCGCGCCAGTACCACCAGATCGGCCTTTTTACCCGGCTCGATGCTGCCGATCTCCGACTCCATCCCCAGAGCACGGGCGCCGTCGATGGTGGCCATCCGCAGGACTTCCTGCGCCGGCAGGGCCAGCGGTCCCCGCCGCACCTTCTGGATGAGCGCCGCAGTGCGCATCTCGGTGAACATGTCCAGGTTGTTGTTGCACGGCGCACCGTCCGCCCCGAGCGAGACCGAGACGCCGCCCGCCCGCATCTCCGGCACCATGGCCACGCCGGAACCCAGCTTCAGATTGGACGAAGGACAGTGCAGCACATGCATCCCTTCGTCCCGCAGGATGGTCATCTCTTCGTCATCCACCCAGACGCAGTGGGCCAGGTAAAGCAGCTCCCCCGGCAGTTCCAAATCGCGGAAATACGTGACATTTTTTCGGCCGGTCTTATTCCAAACCGCCTGCACTTCCTTGAGATTTTCCGCGGCATGGGAATGAACGGGCACCCGGTCAGCGACGGCAAAGTCGCGGAGTTCCCGAAAGAGCCGATCCGAGCAGGCCAGAGCGAACCGCGGCGCCAGGCCGGCGCGTATTCGACCGTTTCCCCGACCGTTCCACTCCTGATGCAGTCTCTGACATTCCCGAATCGATTGGGCGGTCTTCTCGCGCAACGGCGCCGGCACCTGGTCTCCCTCGTCCATCATGCACTTGCACACGACGGCGCGAAAACCCATCTTTTCGACAGCTCGGAAGACCGCATCCGTGTGGTTGACCGTTTCCATGGTCAATGCGGTGGTCGTCCCGGACGCAATCAACTCCATCCCTCCCAGCATGGCGCTGAGATAGAGTGACTCCGGTGTGTGCGCCGCCTCGAGTGGCCAGATCCTGCGGCGCAGCCAGTCCAACAACTCCAGATCGTCGGCCATCCCGCGAAACAGGGTCTGCGCCAGATGGATGTGCGTCTGGACAAATCCGGGGCAAAGCAGCCGGCCGTCAAGATCAATGACATTGGTCAGGGAACTATCGAACCGGCCGACGGCTCGAATCCGCCCCCCGTCGATTGCGACGTCACCGTCGATGACCTCCAGGTCCCGGTTCATGGTGACGATCCGGGCGTTTTTAAGTACCAGGAAACGTTCGGGAGCCACATTTCCGTCCAAAACAGATATCCTCGAGCCAGAATGACGGCCGCCGTCGGCACAGGCAAAAAAAAAGTGCTAACCCGGCCGCCGGATTAGCACGATCTGAGTCAGGTTGTCTTACTGCGGCTGGATGTAATTGCCCAGATCCAAGGCTTGGCGGGCATTGATCACCTTGGCCTTGGCGGTGTTCTCGAAGACTTGGATAATGACCACCTCGCCCAAAATGATGCGGGGAATCTCCCGCTTGACCGTAGCCGTATGGCTGGCTGACTTGAAGCCGGGCTCCACCTTTTCCTTGTAGCTGTCATACCGGTTTGACGGGTAGAACTCATCCGTCTGCTTATATTGCCCCTCGACGCGGTACACCGTGCAGATCTGACCGGGCGCGACATTCTGGTTGCGACCCAGGTTCAAGTACACGACATTACCGGAGCCGGCGACACTCAGGCTGTCTTCGATGTACACGATGTTACCGGTGGCCTTTCCGTTGTCTTCGATAAAGCGCTGTGGTTTGCGTGCCTTGTCCCGTACAAGTTTATCGGCTTCCTGGAACGGCACCAGGGCGTCCCCGATGTGCACGGCCCGAGTGGCGAGATCAATCTGCGCGATGGCTTTGTCGTCATGGGCGATGAGCACCTTCAGCGTGCCCAACTCCAGATAGTAGTATCCCACAAAGGCATTGGTGACCGGATTGTGGATCTCACCGGCAGAGCGCAGAATGCTGAAGCGCTGGCCCGGGGATACATTCTGCCGCATCCCCTTGTTGATGTAAACGATTTCACCCTCATCAAAATAGCGCTGGATGTTCTCGTCCTCGGCTCCGACAATGAACGTGTCAAAGGTCATCGGCGTCTGGTTGATGCGTCCCGTGCCGTACAGTTCGTAGTCGGTGGCATAATACGTGTCGATGTCTTTGACTACCAGTTCCAGTGGCTTGCGCTCGAAGGTCGTGGGCGGCAACTGCTTCTTGAGCGCAACCATGCCTTCAGCCGGCTCTTCGGTCACAACTTCGGATTCAGCGGGAACCTCGGGCTGCTCCACCAGCTTTGGCTGCTCGATCAGCAGCGGATCGCCCGGATAGATCCAGTGCGGATTGGTGATGTATGTGTTCAGTTCCCAGATCTGGGGCCAGAGGTAGGGATTGTTCAGGTACTGGCGGGCCAGATCCCACAGGGTATCACCTCGCTGGACCACGTGCACCCTCGCCTCTTGGCCGAACGCCGGCGCTGTGTACGGCGACCAGTGACCGTCTTGCTGCTTGCTCAGATTTTTGAGCGGTACGCCCTGGGCCGGAACATTGGTTGCGGGTGCCTGTACGGTCTGACTGACCGCCACGGCAGTCAAAAGAGACAGAAGAAGGACAATTTTAGCTATCTTGCTCATGACCACCTCGTAGGCAGTAAGCTAATTCATTGTATTCATTTGATCACTAGTAATAGCACGTTAACAAATAACGATTGTTTTTGTCAATACAAAATGTGATAAAAGTGTAGCACTTACAAGAAATCTGACAAAATAATTTAACCCAGCCTGATTGCAATCTGATTCAAGAGTAACCCGGTGTAAACAAACAAGGCCGGGCGATGCCCGGCCTTGTTAACATTTTCAAAAAAAATACAGTTAGCGAGCTTCGAGCAACTTGATGGTCACGCGCCGGTTCTGCTTGCGCCCTTCGGCGGTCTTGTTGTCGGCCACCGGGTTGGTTTTGCCGAGCCCGACGACGAAGATCCGGTTCAGATCCACGCTCTTTTCGCCCACCATGTAACGCACGACACTCTGAACACGCTTCTCGCTGAGGCCGTAGTTGTATTCTTCTGATCCGATGCCGTCGGTGTAACCTTCAAGGGTCATCACCATGTTCTTGTTGCCGGCGAACAGGCGGGCCGCCTCATCAAGCGTCGCCTTGGCTTCAGCGGTCAACGTGGACTTGTTGAAGTCGAAGTGGACGTTCTTGGTGTCAATGACCGCATAGTTGTTGCGGGCATCAAAGCGGGCACGCAGCTCGGTGACACCCGTGTTGGCCTGGGTGGCAAGCCCCTTGGCATCGGTGCCGATCCGCTTCGCTTCTTCAGCCTTGGCATCAGCCGTGGCAGCCTTGTCGGACACCTGCTCGATGCGCGAGCTCAGCTGCTTGTTCAGGCTGGAGAGCTCATTGATCTGGCCGTTGAGCTTGGACACTTCCTGATCCATCTTCTGGTTGACGCGTGTTTCCGACGACTGGACCTCTTCCCGGACGAACTTCTTGGTCGCGCAGCCGGAGAACAGAACCAGGGCCAGGATGGACAGCACCACCAGGATCAGCATAGTGTTTCTCTTCATGATCGAACCTCCAAAAGCATTGAAGTGGATAATACCTGTATTCAATAATTATTTGGGACTTGCTTTTTGATGCAAATTATGTCGAACCGTGCCTATCATAGTCAATAAAATTCTAAAAGACAACAGTTTTATGGGAATTTTATGACCCAATCACGAAGCAGTGGAGTTCTGATCATCGACAAACCGGCGGGGATGACCTCGCATGATGTCGTCGCCCGACTCCGTCGGTGCTTGCCCGACATCAAGGTCGGTCACGGCGGGACCTTGGACCCGATGGCCACCGGGGTCCTGCCCGTGCTGCTGCACCGGGCCACGCGACTCGCCCAATTTCTTCTGCATGCCGACAAGGAATACGGCGGGATTATCCGCTTTGGCTGGGCCACCGACACCCATGACCGTGAAGGCGAGCCGCTGACGGCTCCCCGGCCGGTGGATTTTAAACGTAACGACCTAGACGGGTGGATCGGGCGTTTTGTCGGGGACATCGTCCAACTCCCCCCGGCCTATTCGGCGGTCAAGTGGCGGGGCCGTCCGCTGTATCGATACGCCCGAAGCGGCCAGACAGCACCTCGTCCGGAGCGAACGGTGCGCGTGGAGGCATTGGATGTTCTCGTCTGGAATCCCCCCGATTTGCAGTTCAGGCTGGTCTGCTCCGGGGGGACATACGTCAGGTCCATTGCGCATGAGCTCGGAGAAATGGCGGGGTGCGGCGCGCATCTCCACACGTTGTGCCGTCGGCGACTGGGCCCGTTTTCGCTGGCGCACGCCGCCGCGCTCGCAGATCTCCTTGCCGCGCCAAATCAACTCGCTGACCGAGTGCTCCCCCCGGAAAGCCTGGTGCAGCACCTGCCCCCGTGGCCGTGTTCGTCGGATACCGCCGACCGCATCCGAAACGGTGTGGAAATAGCCCTGCCCGAAAACGATCCACATCCGGATGGGATCCGGTTTCGCCTGATGGACGCAAGGGGTGCGTTAGTCGCCGTGGGCCGGGTGCGCACTCTGGAGGAGGGCCGGAAAGTGCTTCGACCCGAAATCGTGCTCGCTTAAATGCCCGATCGGTTGGGGCACCCGAACAAATCGAGCACCCGTCCGATGAATTTGATCCCCTGGATGAAGTCGTGCACCCGGATGTTCTCGTTCGGGGCATGGATGTGCGACCCTTGATGGGCAACACCAAACGAGAGCACCGGCAACCGGTTCGGCGCGCACACATGGTACATCGGCCCGCTGGCCGCCATCATCGGCAGGAATGATGGTTCGGAGTGGAAGGTCTCAAGACTGGCCTGGCGAATTCGAGCCAGGTGATCCGCTGACGGCTGGTGCCGATAACCGGGTATCGCACATTTGAGCAGCAGCTCGACGTCGCCAAAGCCGAGGGTGTCCAGATGGGTCCGCAACAGGTTCACCACCAGCTCGGGTGTCAGATCCGGTACCAGGCGCAGGTCTACGTTCGCCCAAGCCTCCCGCGGCATGATCGTCTTGGTGCCGCCCTTCGTGTACCCCGCTCGAATGCCACAGATATTGAGCGACGGATGAAAAAACAGCCGCTCCATGAGTTCACGCGGATCGTTGGAGTGGAGGAACTCCTTGATCCCAAAAAGATCGCGGAAATAATCCGGATCGAAATCCGACGGCACCAGGCGGTCCCGGTCCTCGGCCGAGACAGGACGCACGTGGGTGTCCAGGCCGTCGATGGTGATAGTGCCGCGGGCATCGCGCAGTGAAGTCAGAGCATAGAGCAGCCGCCACACCGGGCTGTCGACGATCGCCGCCATCGCGGAGTGGATGTCGCTCCGCAGCGTGGAACACCGCAACTCGATGTAGGCCATTCCTTTCAGCCCAAAACTGATGTAGGGATGGCCGCTGTTGTCCAGCACGCCCGACCCCCAGAAGCACAGATCAGCCTGAAACAGCTCCTTCTCAGTCTGGGCCAGCCGTTCCATATTGTAGCTGCCTACTTCCTCTTCGCCTTCAAAGAGGAACTTGACCCGGAACGGCAGGTCACCAATCACTTTACGGTAGGTTTCCACGGCGGCCAGCGCGGCAGACAGGCTGCCCTTGTTGTCAGCGGCACCCCGAGCATAAACATAGCCGTCATGCACCTCCGCGGAGAAGGGACCGAAGTCCCACTCGTTCAGCGGTTCCACGGGCTGCACGTCGTAGTGGTTGTAAAACAGGATGGTGGGCGGTCCGGACCCGACCTCGCCGTAAAGATACGGCTTGCTGTCTCCGCAGGTGATTTGCCGGACCTGGCATCCCATCCGGAGCATGATCTGTTCGATCAGCGTCGCGGTCGAAGTCATTCCGATCGTGTTGGTGATGATCGACGGCTCCCGCAGCAGCGATTGCAGTTCCTGGACATAACCGGCGCTATGGTCTTCGACGTACCGGTAGAACTGCTGCATGTGTTTGTCGGCTTCACGCTTGCTGTTCATGAATTCTGATCTCCTTAGGCGGCGGATCGCTCCACCGGCCACATCCGATCACATGTCGACCAGCCGATATCGGCGGCTGCCGAGACCGATCTCCTCGGCATATTCCAACTGGCGTCGCCAGTTGACTTCGGGACACAGTGCGACCAATTTGTCCTCCCCTGCCGGACGGCGGCCGATCTGACTGGCTGCAAACGACTCCTCGGCGTTGAACAGGTCAACCGACGCTTGATCGATCGCGACAGGATCCCGGGAGGCCAGGATGCCGATGTCCGGAACGATGGGATCGTCGTTGTAGGGGAAGCAGTCGCAGTCCGGCGTGATGTCAAGGAGGAAATTGACAAACAGACACCGCTCACTGAGCCGGTGCAACACGCCGTAGGTGGTTTCCGCGATTTTCTCACCCAGGATCTCCGGTTTCTCAGTCCAGAGGATCTTCAAGGCTTCCTCGGGACAGGCCGGGATGCATTCCGCACACCCAACGCACCGCTCATACATGAAGTGGGCTTTTCCGCTCTCGATATGGATCACCCCCTGCTGGCAGACCGTGGCGCAGCGGGCGCAGCCGGTGCAAGCGGCCTGGTCTGCGAACTCGGGGCGGACGGTGCCGCTGTGCATCAGCTGCTTCATGGAGCGAGACCCCAGCCCCATCCCGATGTTCTTCAGGGTGCCGCCAAACGCGCAGGCCAGGTGCCCCTTGAAATGGGAAAGACTCACCAGCGCGTCCATCTCACCCACGACGCTGCCCACCTTCACCTGACGAAAATGCTTCAGGTTCACATCGGTCTCGAGATAACTTTCCGACCGCAGGCCATCCGCCATGATGATGGGTGCGCCCACCTGAGTCAGTCCGAAGCCGTGCTCCTCGGCGAGGATGAGATGGTCCACCGAGTTGGTGCGGTGTCCGTGGTACAGGGTGTTGGAATCCGTGAGGAAGGGCTTGGCACCCCGCGCCTTGAGTGTGTCCACTACCCGGCGGACAAACGGCGGTCGTAAAAACGCGGTATTACCGCGCTCGCCGAAACTCAGCTTGATCCCCACCAGGTCGCGTGGCCGAACGAACTCGAGCCCCGCCGCTTCCAACAATTCCTCCAGTCGTTCCAGCAAGCTGCGCTTACCCGTCAACCGCGACCGAATGAAGCAGACGTCCTTCATGGTTGCCCCTTCCGAACGAATGGCTGAGTGGAACCCAGTGCAAAGTTATTATAGAATGCTACCATCCCATCCGCCAACAGGTGATCGCCGTGAAGCTACCAGCCCAGATGCAGCAAACCAAAATCGTGGCCACCTACGGGCCCTCCCTGCAGACGCCGGACGTGCTGCGCTCGGTGCTCAGACTCGGCGTCGATGTCATCCGCTATAATTTTTCCCACGGCAAGCCTGATGAGTTCACGCGTCTGGTTCGGACGCTGCGGGGTCTGGAGCGCGAACTGGGCCGGCCCATCGGGATCCTTGCCGACCTGCAAGGGCCGAAGATTCGGACCGGCGAGCTGGCCGGCCACCAGCCCGTCGCCATTACCACCGGTCAGGACTTCTTTCTCACCCGCCGGGCGGTCGCCGGCACCGCCCGCGGGGTGTCCATCTCGTACGCCTTCACTCCCGACGAGTTCCAACCCGGCGCCCGGATTCTGATGGACGACGGCAAGATCGGCCTGCGGGTCGTCCGGATCACGAACGACACGCTGCACTGTACCGTTGAGAAGGGGGGCGGCTTGCGCGAACGCCAAGGGGTCAACTTCCCCGGAACCTCCACCCGGCTGCCGGCGATGACCGCCAAGGACCGATCCGACGCCGTCGCCGCCTTGGCTGCCGGTGCTGATTTTCTGGCGCTCAGCTTCGTCCGGCAGGGGACGGATGTGAAGCTGTTGCGACGGCTCCTCAACGCCGCCGGCTCCGGAGCGGCCATTGTCTCCAAGATTGAGAAGCCTCAAGCGCTCGACAATCTCGATGATATCCTGGCCGCCACCGATGCGGTCATGGTCGCCCGCGGCGACCTGGGCGTCGAGGTGGATATTGAGCGGATCGGCGTCCTCCAGAAGCAGATCATCGGCCGCTGCCGCCGGGCAGGAATCCCGGTCATCGTCGCCACTCAGATGCTGGAGAGCATGACTGACCAACCCCGGCCCACCCGGGCGGAAGCGACCGACGTCACCAACGCCATCCTCGACGGCACCGACGCGGTCATGTTGTCCAGCGAGACATCCCTGGGGCGCTACCCCATGGAGACCGTTCGCACCATGGCCACCATTGCGGTCGAAACGGAGCGTTACCTGCGCCAGATGCCCAATCTGCTGGCCGACCCGTATCCGCTCGAATCCGGCGAGGATCCCCTGACCGCCATCGCCCGCGCCGCCTACCACGCCAGTCGCGAAGTCCATGCCGCAGCCATCACCGTGCACACACTCTCGGGGCGGACCGCCCGGGTGCTGTCCCGATTCAGACCCGACTGTCCGATCGCCGCCATGACTCCGGATCCCGCCGCCTGGCGACGTATGTCTTTGTACTATGGGGTGCACCCCGTGCGGATCCCGGCGTCGCGTTCCAGTGATCATCTGATGGAGCAGGCGGAAAGCTGGGCCAAGCGTCATTTTCAGCCGGACCAGCCGGCCCATTTCGTGATCCTGTCCGGACAGGCGCAGTCCGTCGGCGCCACCAACACGATGCGCATCGCCACCATCCAGACCATGCGGCGGGGCCGCTCGTCCAAGCCTCGGCGAGGTTAGTTCGCGTCGGCGCACCGCCACCGGGTTTCATGGGCGATAGCGGTTGCGTTTTCAGACAGGATTTGCTATTGATACCTACAGGATGAAGACATTCGGACATACGCTGCGATCTGTCCGAAGCTGGCATGTGTTTCTCTTCCTGCTGCCGGCTTTGCTGTGCGGTGCCTGCCGGACAGTTCTCTCCGCCCCGCCCACCCGTTCGTGCGAGGACGTCAAAGGCGTCAACATCTTTCTAGTGGACAACTCTCGCTCCGTTCCCCGCATTGATGCGAATGTGGAGCGCGCCCAGGTTCTGCGCGAGTTGATGAGTCTGCTCCAGGGCTATGAGAACCGGTTGATTCTCTTCGGCGGTCGTTCCGAAATCGACGTGGATCTGCCGGATCGCTATGTGAACGACGGCTGGCACACCGATTTCTATTACGGCTTCAAGGCTGCAGCCGAGATACGTCGGGAATACCCGCCGGAATGCGACGTCAAGTTTATCTTGATCACCGACGGCATCTTGGACGCCTTCCCCGAGGATTACCCGGACGAGCGATTTGAACTCAAGCATCAGGCCCAAGCCTACGCCCGCGAGCAAACCTACCAGTTGTTGGAGCGCGAACGGGTCCCGACTTATATCATTCTCCTTGGCGACGAGTTCGACCCCCACCTGATCGAACAGTTTTCCATCAAAGCCAACGGTCTGGCCCGGGCCAACCCGTTGGTGGAAAAAGCTTCCGAGTTCCTAAAAAACAACGGCTTCCTGTTGAAACGCTTTGTGTACCGGGTCGAGCCTGAGGCCGGCTTGCCGGAAGTCAAACAGATCGTTCGTGAGATCGCGGCCAAGGACGCCCCGCGGGTGGAGTTTGCGCTACTCTTTCTGCTTCTGGTAGCGGTGATCGTTCTCGTGATCCTCGCCATCCGCAGCTTCCCGGCTCCGGGCGACAAGGAAATCATCGACCTGACCGACGGCGCACCGGTGCTGATCGGCGCCGACCAGCCCCTGCAGATGCTCCTATCCACGCCGCGGCGGGCCTCCCGACACGGCTTGCAGCCGGTTGTCGCCACGTCGGCCGCCGTCGCCAGTGTGAGCTACCAGCGCCGGATCTTTGACTTCACATCGCGTGGCCTTCGGAATGTCCAGAAGCTGACGCCCATCTACCGGCAGTTGTTGGATATGGATGTTCGAGATCTGGGCCGCCACCTGGAGCGGATGGAGCGCAACGGGACCGACGACGAGATCATTGCCGCGACCGATTTGAAGTATTACTGCTCCAACATGGACGTCGACCACATCAAGAACATCCTCCGGGCGCGGGAAATGGAGCGGATGGACATCGACGCCAAAGAGTTCCTGATGGCCAAGGTGTACGTCTCGCTCGCCCCCGACCTGGTTCAGGAGATGACCGAACAACGGATCACGATCAGCATCCCGAAGCGGAACTTGATCCGGGCGCAACTCCAGGAGGGCCAATTGTACGATCTGGGGAGATATCAGGTCCGGGTGGTGGCCCTGCGCAAGGATTCACCCACCACAGCCCGTCTGGTGCTGGAGTACACCCGGATGCCGTCAACCCTGGGCCTGAAACGGATCATTCCATCCGCCGTCCAACGGGTTATCCGCTGCCGCAAACCCATCACCGCGTTTTTCAACGCCTCCGGCGTCTGATTCCGAGGTATCGATTCTCCGCCGCCCAAACAGTGCCCAGAGAATTACGACTGAGCCGGACCGCCGACTCGAACCAGTTCCGGTACGTGCGGATTCACCGAACTGACGGACATGAAACTTTTCCGGGTGTTCCGCCGTACTAGTCACAGACCGAAAACAGACGGAGGATTCATGGACAAGAAGAAGAAGCGCGCCATATGGTGGATTGCGGGCGGGGCCGCGCTCGTCGTCATTATCATCGTCATCCTGCTGCTGGCGTTCAAAAGCAACGGCCGCCCCATCGTGGAAGCCGACCTTGTGCAACTTTCGGACAAATTGACAGCGATCGTCACCGCTTCCGGGGAGATCAAGCCGAAAAACTACGTGGACCTCCAGTCGGAGATCACTGGCGTCATCACGGAGTTGTATGTCAAGGAGGGCGACTCGGTGCGCAAGGGCGACGTTCTTTTGAAGATCGACCCATTCCAGACCGAGGCCGACGCCCGCTCGGCGGAATATCAGTTCCGTGCCACAGAAGAAGAGGCCCGCAACACCAAACACCAGATCGAGGAGGCCAAACTCAACCTGCGGATCACGGAGGCCAACCTCCGGAGTGCCCGAGCCGAGTTGGACCAGGCGCAGATCAATCTGGAGCACGAAGCCTCCCTCTTCAAGCGCAAACAGCAACTCCACGAGGACAATCTGGTGTCCCGCGAGGAATACGACCTGGCCCGCTCCAGTTTCCGATTGGCGGAAAGCCGCGTCGAAGCGGCCAAGGCTCGGCTCAGCGAACTGGAAACGCGCATCGAGGTGTCCAAGGTCAACATTCAGCAGATGGAAAACAGCTACCAGGCCGCGGCCAGCCGGGTGGGACAGTTTCAGGCCATGCTGGATCGGGCCCGCGATCTGCTGAACAAGACCGTCCTGACTTCCCCGCTCACCGGCGTGATCACCAAACTGGAAGTCGAGAAAGGCGAGCGCGCCGTACCAGGCATGATGTTCAACCCCTCCGCCACCCTGATGACCATCGCGGATCTGTCCGTGATCGAAGCCGAGGTCAAGGTCGACGAGACCGATATTGTCAACGTCAAGCTTAACCAGCCGGTGATCGTCAAAGTGGATGCGCTGCCTGACCGTCCGCTCAATGGCCATGTCACCGAAATCGGCAACAGCGCCATCACCACGGGAACCACCACCACGACCGACCAGGCCAAAGATTTCAAGGTGGTGGTCCAGCTGGACAATCCGCCTGTCCAACTCCGGCCGGGCCTGTCCGCCACCGCCGAGATCACCACCGCGGTCAAGGAAAACATCCTGGCCGTCCCCCTTCAGGCGGTGGTGATGCGCGAGGTGGAGCTGGATGGCATCGGCGGTGTTGTCCACCCGTGGCAGAAGAAGGATGCCAAGAAGGAAAAAGACGCCAAAAAGCCGAAGCTTGTCGAGAAGCAGGGTGTGTTCAAGGTGGACAAGGAAAATCGGGTGGTCTTCGTTCTGGTGGAGACCGGCATCACCGGTGAAACCAAGATTGAGATCCTCAAGGGCTTGACAAAGGGCGACGAGATCGTCGTAGGCAGTTTCAAGACGTTGCGTAACCTGAAGGATGGCGACTTTGTGCAGAAACGGCGACCGGGCACCGGCCCGGCCCGCGACGAGGAGCAGAGCTCATGAGCCAGGGCAACCACATCATCATCAAGACCGAGGCTCTCTGGAAAACCTACAGCATGGGCACGGTGGAGATCCAGGCTCTCCGCGGGGTAGATTTCGAGGTCAAGCGCAGCGAGTTTGTGGCGATCATGGGACCCTCCGGCTCCGGCAAATCCACGCTGATGAACCTGATTGGATGTTTGGACACACCATCCAAGGGCAACTACTTCCTCAATGGCCAGTTGGTCAGCCAACTCAACGACAACGAATTGGCCCAGATCCGAAACAAGGAAATCGGGTTCGTCTTCCAGACCTTCAACCTGCTGGCCCGCTCCACGGCCTTGCAGAACGTGGAGCTACCCCTCATCTACAGCGGCATACCGGCCAAGAAGCGGCGCGAGATGGCTGAGGCCGCCCTGCATAACGTGGAGCTGGCCGATCGGATGGGCCACCGGCCCAACGAGCTTTCCGGCGGTCAGCGCCAACGTGTGGCGATCGCCCGGGCGCTGGTCAACACCCCCTCCATCTTGCTCGCCGACGAGCCAACGGGCAATCTGGATTCTAAAACCGGCGACGAGATTCTGAGCCTGTTCCATCGGCTGCACGAGCGCGGCAACACCATCATCCTGGTCACGCACGAACGGGATGTGGCCGCACACGCCCAGCGCGTCATCCACCTGCGCGACGGCCTCATCGAATTCGAGGAGATCAATCCCCCGTTCGCCGCCGCCGCGCCCCAGGTGGTCTCCTGAACCGACCGGCGGCGACCGGCCACGCCGGCTCGACGTCCAGCCCGTCAGCCGGACGGGCAGCCGGGTTAGGACCCGCCGTGAATGGATCAATCTGCGGGAAATACCGGCTCCGGCACTCGGCTCGACGAGGCCATCGCCGGTGATGAGCATGTCACCCGATTGCAAACGGCCAGCGGCGGGACGGCGCGGACAACACATGCAGCGTCGGGGGTTTTCATGAAACGAGCACTGCTCACCTGCGGACTTGGCGTCGCCCTGGTTTGCGCAGTCTGGGCAACAGATTTCTGGCTGCAGAAACCCTACACCCAGTGGCAGGTGAATGAGGCGCGCCAGATCCTCACCCGCTCGCCCTGGACCTACGTTTATCAGTGGGGATACATCGGCAGCATTCAACAGAATATTGCGGGCACGGGCGATCCAGAACGCGAATTCGTTGTCATCATCCGGGCCCACCTGTTTTCGGCTCGAGCGGTGCGCCAAGCCTACGTCGCCCTGATCGCCCAAGGCGACCAGAATCGACTTGCTCGCTACCGGGATATCGCGACGCGGGACTACCCCGACGAGATCGTCGTGTCGCTCACCGTCGACTCCAAGCCCAAGGGTGTTTCGGCTGTTTTTGATGTCGAGCGCGCACTGCACAACCTCAGTCTGCCCGAACTGCGTTCGAACACCTTCCTGGCCACCAACTCCGGCAAGAAAGTGTATATCAAGGATTATCTCGCCCCGACACCGGACGGCTCAGGGGCGAAGTTCATTTTCCCCCGCTATGCCGACGACGGGGTGCCCCTGGTCACGCGCGACGACACGACCCTGCGTTTTCAAACGACCAAGATCAAGATCAAGAGTCTGAGCGACCTGGAAGAGGATGAAAACCGGCCCTCCGAAAATGTGGCCTATGTCCTCAGCACCCGCACCCTCATTCAGAACGAGATGGAGATCGACGCCACGTTCATGATCGCCAAGCTCCTCTTGAACAACCGTCTGGATTTCTGACCGCAGCCGCCTCGGACGGATTGTCTTCGTCCAGGGCTTCATCTACAATGAGCGCAGCGCACCGCCAACCTATGCCGGCACCCCTGCCGCAAGCCGGCGTATGCCGGCGACACGTGGAGGCCCCATGCCCGAACGTCCCCGGATCCTGCTGGTGGAGGACGAAAAGTCCATTGCCGACATCCTGCTCTACGCCCTGGACACCGACGGGTTCAAAACCAGCTGGGTGAGCACGGGCGGTGAAGCCCTCGCGGCGTTGGAGCGCGACCCGATTGATTTGGTGATTGTGGACATCGGACTGCCTGATCTGAGCGGTTTTGAGCTGTTCGCGGAAATCCGCCGGCAGCATCCGATTCCGGTCATCTTTCTCACCGCGCGCGGAAGCGAGATCGACCGCGTCTCCGGCCTGGAGATGGGTGCGGACGACTACGTGGTCAAACCCTTCAGCCCGCGGGAGGTGGCAGCACGGGTGCGGGCGGTTCTCCGGCGGGGACAGCGGCCGGCCGCCGGGCTGTCAGCCAAGCCCCGGCAACCATTCCCGTTCGCCGTGGACACCCAGCGGCGCACGATCAGCTACTTCGGCCGGACCCTGGAGCTGTCGCGGTACGAATATCGCATCCTGGAAAAACTCATTGAGCATCCCTGCTGGGTGTTCTCCCGCGAACGGCTGATGGAACTTGTCTGGGAATGCCCGGAGATGAGCCTTGACCGCACGGTCGACACCCATATCAAAACCTTGCGCGCCAAACTCCGTGAGGTGCGTCCCGAGCCCGACCCCATCGTGACGCACCGGGGTGTGGGGTACGCATTGCGGGAGGACTGGTGAGCATTCGCCTGCGGATCTTCCTCGGGTTTTGCCTTGCGATCATCGCCGGCTTCCTGGCTCTAAGTCTATGGATCACGGAGGACATCCGTCTTCAACCATTGAAATCCACGGAAGAAGCCATGGTGGATACGGCCAACATCCTGGCGGCTGGACTAGAGGACCGCCTCCGGGAGGAGCGTCCCGACATCATGGATCTTCGCGCCGCCATGGATCGGGCGCTCCGGCGAAAGCTTGACGCGCGCTTGTATCAACTGGAGAAGCGGGCAGTGACGACTCGGGTGTACGTCACCGACGCGCGCGGCATCGTGATCTACGACTCTCACGGCGGGATCGATGAAGGCAAGGACTACTCCCGCTGGAACGATGTCTACCTGACCTTGCGCGGCCGATACGGCGCCCGGGCCACACGCGGAGACGCCAAGGACTTCTATTCCACCGTGCTCTACGTGGCGGCACCGGTTCACGCCGGCGGCCGGCTGGCCGGGGTGCTGACCGTGGCCAAGCCCGTGAACAGCGTCAAGGTGTTCATCACCGAGATCACCCGCAGGATCGCCCTGGCGGCGGTCATCTCCTTTCTGGCTGCAGCGGTATTGAGCTTCGTTGTCTCCACCTGGATCACCCGCCCACTCGACCGCCTGGCCGGGTACGCCCAGTCCGTCCGCGACGGTCGGCGCGCCGGTCTGCCTCCGCTGGGCAGCAGTGAAATCCGCACTCTGGGTCAGGCGTTCGAGCAGATGCGCGATGCCCTCGAAGGCAAACAATACGTGGAACAGTACGTGCAAACACTGACCCACGAGATCAAGGCACCCCTGTCCTCCATCCGGGGTGCCGCCGAACTTCTCCAGGAGGAACCGCCGCCGGAGGCCCGCCGCCGCTTCGCCGCCACCACCGCCGACGCCGGCACCCGGATCCAGCGGTTGGTGGACAGGTTGTTGGATCTGACCGCGCTGGAGAGCCGCAAGGGTCTGGTGCAGGTGGAATCCGTCAACCTGGGTGAGTTGGTGGATGACGTTGCCGCGGCGGTTGACACCCAGCTCCGTGCCAAGGGAATCGCCCTGAGCCTTTCACTGGCTCCGAATCTGACTGTACCAGGCGAGCGCTTTCTGCTTCGCAGCGCACTGGTCAACCTGATCCAGAACGCCATCGACTTCACACCGGTCGGGGGCGCCATTCAGGTTGCGGCGGCCGCGGAGACCGGGCTGGCGGTGATTTCGGTTCACGACAGTGGCCCGGGCATCCCGGCGTATGCATTGGATCGCGTGTTCGAACGCTTCTACTCGCTTCCCCGTCCAGACACGGGGGCCAAGAGCACCGGCCTGGGATTGGCGCTGGTGCGCGAGGCTGTGGCGCTTCATGGTGGAAGCGTCGAACTGGCCAATCACCCGAGCGGAGGCACCCTGGCGACCCTCCGTCTGCCACTGGCGCCCCCTGCCAGATGATTCAGACCCACCATCCGCTCCAGAGGAGCTCTTAACCAACGGTCCGGCGGCTTTGGTTGAACAGCGCCCGACCACTCCAACTGCACGTCTGCTTCACCGAAAATTCACCACAATCACCCGACCAATTCAAACTTCGTTCACTCCACGGCGGGAGACTCGAACCAGAAACAAATCCATCCGTCGGGAGGTCGCCATGAACATCCGTTTGCTACTCGGGGCTTTGCTCCTCATCGGGCTGGTGGCCGGCTTCGGCTCGGCCCAGAGCGACGACGATTTGGGCCGGAGCCTGTCACCGTTTTTCTATGTCCAGAGCGACGATCCGTTCACCGACCGGCTGCCGCTCAAATCTACGGTGGCGGATGTGCGCATCGCCGGTGTCATCGCCGATGTCACCATCACCCAGGTCTACCGGAACGAAGGGACGCGCGCCCTGGAGGCGATCTACATTTTCCCCGGCTCCATTCGCGCGGCGGTGTACGCCATGACCATGATCATCGGCGAGCGCACGATGGTCGCCCGAATCCGGGAGCGGCAGCAGGCCCGCCAGGAATACGAAACCGCGAAAGCGAGCGGCCGGAGCGCGTCACTGCTCGAGCAGCTCCGGCCCAATGTCTTCCGGATGAATGTGGCCAACATTCTGCCCGGTGACGAAATCCGTGTGGTTCTTTCATACACCGAACTGCTCGTTCCCGCTGACGGCGTGTATGAGTTTGTATACCCCGCCGTGGTCGGGCCGCGCTATGTGAACCAGCCGTCGTCCGAAACACGGCCGGCCGAACACTGGACGGCCAGCCCCTATCTTCGCTCGAGTGAACCGCCGTCCTACGCCTTCGGCATAAAGGTGCGCCTGGACGCGGGTCTCCCGATCCAGGACGTCCGGTGCGCCAGCCACGAGGTCGCCATCGACTACCAGGAGAAGGACCGGGTCGTCATCGAACTGGCACCCCGCGAACGGACCGGTGGCAACCGGTCGTTCATCCTGAAATACCGCCTGGCCGGCGACAGGATCCACTCCGGGTTGCTGCTGGCCCGCGGGCCGGAAGAGAATTTCTTCCTCCTGACGCTGCAGCCGCCCCGGCGGATTACGCCGGCGATCATCGTCCCGCGTGAATATGTCTTTGTGTTGGATGTGTCGGGGTCCATGCACGGCTTCCCTCTCCACACCGCCAAATCGCTCCTGCGGCAATTGCTGCGCGGCCTACGCCCGTCGGACCGCTTCAATGTCCTCCTGTTCGCGGGCGGGTCCCGGCTCATGGCGGAGCAATCCGTCACCGCCAACACGGACAATCTGGCCGTCGCCATGGAACTCATCGACGAACAAACCGGCGGCGGCGGCACCGAGCTCGTGCCCGCGCTGCGGCGGGCGATGGCCCTGCCGGCGAACGAGGGGTTTTCCCGCAGCATTGTCGTGGTCACCGACGGCTACGTGAACGTGGAAACAGAGGTGTTCCGCTTGGTTCGAAACAATCTTCACGAAGCCAACGTGTATGCGTTCGGCATCGGCAGCGAGATCAACCGCTGGCTGATCGAGAGCGTGGCCCGCGCGGGCATGGGCGAGCCGTTCGCGGTCACCCGGCCGGAAGAAGCCGCCGCCATCAGCGCCCGGTTCAGCGAGTACGTCCAGTCACCGGTCCTGACTCGGGTGGCGCTCGAATTTGCAGGATTCGACGCCTACGATGTGGAGCCTGTTCGGGTGCCCGACCTGTTGGCCGAACGGCCGGTGACCGTGTTCGGCAAGTGGCGGGGCGACGCCGCCGGAGTGATCCGGATGACCGGCCTGGCGGCGGACCGTCCGTTCGAGTCGGCGCTGGCTGTGGAACGCTTCAAGACCGAGACGTCGCTACCCGCGCTGCGCAACCTGTGGGCACGCCACCGAATCGCCCAGCTGGGGGACGAATATACTCTGCAACCCACTGACCCGGTACGGGAGGCGATCACCGGCCTTGGCCTGCGCTACGCACTGCTGACGCCGTTCACCTCATTTGTGGCCGTGGACGAAGTCATCCGGAGGAAAGACGGCGATCTTCAACAGGTCAAACAGCCACTGCCTCTACCCGAAAGCGTGGCCGACACGGCTGTCGGCAACTACGTGCCCACGACACCCGAACCGGAAACCTGGTCGTTGATTCTGCTGGCGCTGGGTGCGGTGGGCTGGATCATGTTGCGGCGGTGGTTGTCATGAGACTCCGCGCGACTCATCCCCTGGCCCTGCTCGTCGGATTGGCCGCCGCCACCTGGCCCGTGTGGCGGTGGTACGCGTTGCGACTGGGGGACGGCTCCGACGAGCAGTGGGGGCTGTTGGCGCTGGGTGCGGTGATGGCGCTGGCGCTGAGGCGGCGATCGGCGGGGCCGCCTCCCGCCTCGCTGTTGCCGGTCCTGACCATGCTGTTGTCTGTGTATGCCTTGTGCCTCGGGTGGGCGCCGCCCTTGGTGCGGGCAGTCCCGGCCGTGCTGGCTCTGGGCGTTTTAGCCAGCGCCACCTGTTTTGACCGGCTGTTTCACCCGGGCGTGGCCGGCTTGCTGCTCCTGGCCCTGCCGGTGGGTGCATCCATGCAGTACTGCCTGGGCTATCCGCTCAGACTGGCGGCCACCGCCATCGCCGCACCGTTGATCCGGCTCGCGGGTTTTGCCGTCGAAGCCCATGGTGTTAGCCTGAACTGGCTGGGGGAGACGGTGCTGCTGGACGCCCCATGCAGCGGTGTGCGAATGCTCTGGACCGGTTTGTTCATGGCCAGCTTCCTGGCGGTCTGGCTGGGGTTCGGCCTCTGGCGCACGCTGGGCTCACTTGTCGGTGCCGCCGGTGCCGTGGTTCTGGCAAATGGGATCCGGAACGCCGTGTTGTTCTTCCGCGAGAGTGCCATCGTGCCGATGCCGGACTGGGCACATGAAGGCATCGGCCTGGGAGTGTTCGCTGCAGCGGCGGGCGCGGTACTGCTGCTGATGCATCTACTGGATCGGAGGGCGCCATGCTCCGCCGCGTGACCTTCTGGGTGGCGTGCCTCGTCGTCGCCGGACTTCCTGCTGTGGCGCCGATGGGCAACCGGACTCCCCGCCCTGCGGCGTTCCCCGGCTGGCCGGCGACCTTCGAGGGCTGCCCGCTGGTTCGGGTCCCGCTGACCCAATTCGACCGCTCGATTGGTGCCAACTTCCCGGGCCGGATCGGCCGGTTTCGCCTCAACGGACGGGTGGTGCTGTTACGCTGGCTGGCCGAGCCATCGCGTGGATTGCATCCGGCGGCGGACTGTTTCCGCGGTTCGGGGTATCAGGTCCGTCCGCTGCCTGTCTGGGCGGCACCCGGCGGTTCACGGTGGGGGTGTTTGCTGGCGGTACGCGGCTCCAAACGGCTGCAGATCCGTGAGCGGATCATCGGCACCGGAGGTGGATCGTGGACTGACGTTTCCAGCTGGTACTGGGCGGCGCTGCTGGGCAGCAGCCGGGGTCCCTGGTGGGCCGTGACGGTGGTCGAGCCGGCATGAACCTGATCACTGGAATGGTTGGTAACTTCGGTTTGTGTTCTTGATCTGAGGCACACAAGTCATTCCCGCTCTTTTGGACGTTCCACCGGTCAATGTGATGCGCGGGGCGGGCGAGCGTTCACCCGCCCAGTCGTTCCGTTCGGTTGACCGTCGCGGTACGCGTCGTGTTGAACACCTCGCCACTACCTCGATCATGTCTCCGCTGGCAAACCGCCCAGAAAAAAGCTTTCCGGCGGAACAGCGCAAAACATGTCCCGGCTATCAGTTCACATTTTCATGAACGGCGAACTTCAGGTATGAAGAATTTCTTTCAGGCAGGCCTTGATGCCATTGCAGGGAATTGGTAACCAAGCGGGCCGATTGTTGATTTCATAATCCAGCTCGTAAACTGCTTTTTCCAGCTTGAGCACGGCCAGAAATTCGGATAAGCCGCCGTCTTCAATCCAGCCCATTTCCGCGAAATAGGTCTCCCGGAAGACCTGTTCCACCAACCGGCTCCATCCCGCCAGTCGGCATTCCAGGGCTCCAAAAGCTTCCTGCGACAGGGCATGCCGCTCCTCCCATTCGAAGAGGGCGGCGTACATGGCGTAGTGGAAAGAACGGAGCAGGCCGGCCACGTCCTTGAGCGGACTGTATTTGGCGAACCGTTGCGCTGACGCTTTCAGAGGCTCGCCCTCAAAGTCCATGACGAAGCAATCGTTCCCCACCAGTAAAACTTGTCCCAGGTGGAAATCGCCGTGAACCCGGCACTTGACCCATCCCGCAGGTTGGAGTCCGGTCAGTCTGCTGAAGGCGGCCAGGATCTGCCGGCGCATTTCCGGAAGCCTTTCATAAAAATCGCGTGTGGCTGGGTGTGATCCAGGCTCACCGGACGCGATTTTGTCAAGGATGGCGGCCGCCCCGGCGGTCATTGTGCTGCACCAGCCAGCCAGATCCGCCGGTGTGATCGGCTCTGGCGCGAACGCCGCCTCCAGCCCCTCCGCAGACAAGGTGCGATGCATCGTCGCCAGAACCCTCGCCAGACGGCGCACCCGATCCAGATAACCGGAAGCATCTTCAAGCGGCGGCTCCGTGACGATTCCCGGTTGGGTCTCCGTCAGCAGATGGAGCCATTGGGATAGAAACAGCAGGGTACCATGCCAAAGATCGCCCTGATTTTCCACGAACCGACGGGCGATGACTAGGGTGTATTCTCGGCCGCCGACATCCCGGTAGCTGAGCGCCCCCTCCAGAGGCGGCAGGTTCTGGAACGTGCCGGCGGCGGCAAAAAAACGGCTCATCTCCAATTCGGGTGACTGGCCGGCGGGCAACCGGCGGATGAATTTACAAACCACGTCGGCCTTGACCAGAATCAGCGAATTGGTTGAATTCTGCGCCAGCGAATGAACCTGCCGCCATAGCGGCAACGGGAACGATTCAAAGTGGAACGTGCCGCGTCCGCCCGCTAGTGTGCGCCCCTCGCTCATGAGCCGGATCATCATTGCGTGCAACGCCGGTTCATCCAGTGCCTCGCGCACCGTCCAGCCTGCTCCCACCGCAAACGTGGATCCAGGCCCCATCTTTCCGGTCGGTTCCAGACAGAGCGGGAGTAGGTACAGCTCAGGGGTGCCGTCGCCGGCGGCCACCTCCACTAGGGAGATTGACAGGCGGCGATCTCCTGGAGGCAGCAACGGGGACAGATCCAGCACGTCGACCAGTCGGATCGAACGCACCGATTCTGCTTTGGCCTGGAACCAGCGGGCCGCGCGGAACCACTCCGCCGGCAAGGCGGCCACGGCAGTGGCCCAGGCAGGAACCGGTCGGGTGGTTTTGTTCATGCTTTCGCCTCCCTAACCATTCGAACTTGTCAGGGCTTCAGCATCGGTTTCCTGTTGTTTGGTCCGGCTCCGACACTGACGACCGCAGCCATCCGACGGCATCGAGCTAAACGGAATATGACGCTTTCCCTTTCCGTCAAGTAGAACCGTCGGCCTGTTGTGAGCCGGACGTTCGGCTCGTCAGGAGCGGCGAGCTGCGGTGTCAGGCTGGCCATGAACGTCTCCGTGCTGGAGTTGCAGCCGCAGGCGAAAGCCTTGCGGCCGGGAGAAAAAATCAATATGATGCATTGTACTGTCAGATGCGCAATACCCGAAAGGGCTTTGGAGCTGCGCCTTGTCACACCCGAGTCGAGTCGCCATTCTCACCAAGGAGTACCCGCCGTATGTGTACGGCGGCGCCGGCGTTCACGTGGAGTACCTGAGCCGGGAACTGTCCCGCCAGGTCCCGGTGTTGGTCCGTTGTTTTGGCGACCAGGCGGTGGACGCCCCCAACCTCACTGTCCGCGGGTACGGACCTTGGACCGAGGCCGGCCAGCACACCGACGCCCGATTCGAGGGTGCGCTGGACGCCTTGCACCGCAGCCTGTCCATGTCCAAAGACCGGTTGGACGCGAGCATCGTCCACACCCACACGTGGTACACGGCCATGGCCGGCTTCTGGGCCAGAAAATTGTGGGCCATCCCCCATGTGTTGACAGTGCACTCTCTGGAACCGCTCCGCCCGTGGAAGGAGGAACAACTGGGCGCCGGGTACCACCTCAGCTGCTGGATGGAACACACCGCCATGGCAGCGGCGGATGCCATTGTCGCCGTCTCGCGGGAGACACGCGCGGATGTGCTGCGCCATTTCCGGGTCCAGCCGGAACGCGTGCATGTCATCCACAACGGGATTGATCTGGACCAATACCGCCGCACGACGGCGGTGGACGCCTTGCGCCGCTGGGGTGTGGATCCGGCCAGACCGTTCGTTCTGTTCGTCGGGCGGATCACCCGGCAGAAAGGAATTATCCATCTGGTCCGCGCCATTCCTCATATTGACCCTGACCTGCAGGTGGTGCTCTGCGCCGGCGCTCCCGACACCGACGACATCCGGCGCGAGATGACCGAAGGAGTCACCCGCGCCGCGGCCTGCCGACCCGGCGTGATCTGGATCCAGGAGATGTTGCCGCGCGATCAGGTCATCCAGTTTTACTCCCACGCGACTGTCTTCTGCTGTCCGTCGGTTTACGAGCCTTTTGGCATCATCAACCTGGAGGCCATGGCCTGCGAGAAGCCGGTGGTGGCTTCAGCCGTCGGCGGCATCAAGGAAGTGGTCGTGCCTGAAGCGACCGGGCTGCTGGTCTCGTTGGCCCTTCGGGAAGGAACCTTCGAACCCGTCGATGCCGACGCATTTTCGCGCGATCTGGCCGCCGCCATCAACCGCGTAGCCGGTACGCCGACGTTGGCACGATCCATGGGTCTCGCCGGCCGAGCACGCGTCGAAGCGCATTTCTCCTGGACAGCTATCGCCCGGAAGACTCTCAACCTTTACGAATCCCTAATATAAATGACACGTCCGTACCCTACGGGCAGACTGTACCCGGCCGGCTGGGTTGAAGCGCGGCGCCGGAATTGCCAGAGTGACACTATCCAAACGCTGTGGCATAACCCCGCTTCATCCGGCTGGATGGCAACCCGCCAAGCCCTTTCTGCCGTGTGTCAATTTGACATACCCAAACCTATCAGATATAATGAATTGCGATCCAAGAGGCAACGGTCATGCATTTCAACATCGGTGACAAGGTCATCTACCCGAACCACGGATTGGGTGTTGTGGAGACCATCACTCGTCAGAAAGTCTTGGGTCAGGAGATTCAGTTCTACCAGCTCCGGTTGCTCGAGAACAACTCCATGATCCTCGTGCCGGTGCAGAACGCCGAGACCATCGGCCTGCGTGGCATCATTTCCAAAAAGGACGCCCGCAACCTGCTTTTCCTCCTTCAGATGGCCAACCCCGAAGTCAAGCAACAGATCAAGGAGTGGAAGAGCCGTTTCCGCGAGAACACCGAGCGGATGAAAAGCGGCCGGATCACCGACGTCGTCGAAGTCGTCCGGATACTGGCCAAAGTAAACAGCCGAAAAAGCCTGTCGTTCCGGGAAAAGAAGATGTACGACAAGGCTAAACGACTCCTGGTATCTGAACTCGCCGCCGCCGAGAACATGCCGGAAGATGCCGTTGAACGGCAGATTGACCAGGCTCTGGTGGTGTCACTGAGCAACAAAAACATCGGAAACGCCTAAACAGCAGCCGGCATGCAATACCTGTTTCTTGGAATTGGGATCTTCATCACGGTCGGACTGTCGTTTTTTTTCTCATTGTCCGAGACGGCCTTGCTTTCACTCAACCGGTACCGCATCCGGTTCCTGGCGGACACCAAGACCCGCCGCGCCGAATTTCTCCTGACCATTCTGGACCATCCGGAAAAGGTGCTGTCCCCCATTCTGCTGGGCAACACCTTGGTCAACACCGCCACAGCTGTGATGACATCCTATCTCATCGCCACCCTGACCACCCAAGAAATATTGCGCATTCAAAATGAGATCGCGCAAGTCGCCGCCAGCATTTTGATCTCCATCGTCATCCTCATCTTCGGCGAGATCACACCCAAAACCCTGGCCGCCCGGCAGCCGGAGCGCTACGCCTTCCGAGTGATTTTGCCGCTCCGCGGCGTCACCTGGCTGCTTTCCCCCATTGTCCGCCTATCGATGGCCGCCAGTCGTGTGCTGCTTCGCTTGTTCATCGATGTTCACGAGCAGTCGCCACTCCGGCGATTGTCCATAGAGGAGCTCAAAACACTACTCACCCACTACAGCGATAACGATATCCCCCCCGAATCACTGGAGATGATCCACAAGCTGTTTGAATTCGCCAACATTCCGGCGCGCGAGGTTATGGTTCCGAGACACAAGGTCGTCATGGTCGATGTCGCGGCCGGCCTGGACGAAATCCAGGCCGTCTTTCTGCGGTATGATTTTTCAGCAGTCCCGGTTTATGACACCGTGCCGGAAAATATTGTGGGGGTCGTTCGGCTGCGGGACCTGTTCAGCCGGATGGCCCACGCCGGAACCGGCGCCACCAATTTGACTGTGCGGCAGCTGATCAGTCCAGCCACCTTCGTCCCGGAAACGGCGCCTATCGACGACATTCTCAGGCAGTTTCGGAGCACCGGCGTCCGGTTCGCCGTTGTTGTGGATGAACTTGGGCAGTTTGAAGGCGTAGTGACCATGGATGATGTTCTCGAAGAGATCGTCGGTGAGATCCAGCGGATGAGCGATGCGGGTCATTTCCCCATCCACCGGCTGGGTCCCGGTCAGTACTCGCTCGAAGGCCTGCTACCAATCCGAGAGTTCAACCGGTATTTCCCCGAGCCGCTCCCGAGCGATGAAACCTACGCCACCCTGGCCGGCTTCCTGATGGATCAACTGGGCCGGGTACCCGAGCTACATCAATCGCTGAACTGGGGTTCCTACCGATTCTCCGTGCAGGAAGTATCCAACCGGCAGGTTCGCAGAGTCCGGCTGATCATCCTCGATCGCTCCGCCGCCTCCACCACTGCAGACGCTTGATCCGAAGCGGTTACGTAAAGCGACTCGACCGTTTTGGCTGAGGCGCAGTGCGACCGATCAGTTGTGCCGTTTGGCCGGGGATCCTTTCAATCTTGAGGATGTTCGCCAGATCGCGGGCGGGCGCTCTGCCTATCCTTATGCCGCTCCATCATCCGGCGGCGCATTTCACCGCGAAAAGTCTCCTTCATCCGCTTCAACGCAACCCGCTGCTCCGGGGTCAGTTGATCCCGGATGTCCAGCTGCATCAGGATGGTGTTCCGCGCCATCTCCGCGCGCGTCTGGGCAATCTGATCCACCAGCTGCAGCGTTTGATCCCGGTTCACATCCACCTGATCGGAGATTTGCTGAAAGTCAAGCAGGAGCTTTTCCAGGCGGGCTTTGCCGTCTACCAGCTTCTTTCGGTGTTCCACAAACACGGTATCGATCTGCTCGATCTGCGCCGGTGTCAATTTCAGTTCGGCGACCACCCGGTCGTGCTTCCACCACTTGCCGGGCAGATCCAACAGATCCAGCCGTTTCACGTCAGGATCCTGAGCCGACAGAGACACGCACAAGACCGCCCAAAGTAACGCCAACAGCATGGCAGACAGCATGTGGCGGGAATGTATCATCATGGTTACCTCCGAATATTCATGCTTTGAGTGAGCTATCCGCGGGGTTCGACAACAGTGCCTTGCCTGGCATCCCGTCCGCCGGATCCTGACCGTCCACCGGATCCGCGGCTTCGGGCTCGGTGGGACGAACTTCATTGGTCATGTCCCATTCCTCGTAAACGTCCATCACGCGACTTTCGTCATAATCCATCAACTGGTCCACCTCCAGCAAAAGCTGTTGGTCACGCTGGTCATTCGCCGAGAACTCCACCGGCGCCGGCGAGAGATCCCCCGGTAGCAGGAGCAGCAGGCTGAACGCAATCAGCAGAGCCGCCGCCCCCGACCACGCCACGACACGGACCGGCGGCGGCAGGAATGCAAGCCGCAGCAGCCGGAGGGGCTGCCGCGCTTCCGCGGCTTCAATTTTGCGCCAGACCGCCTGGTTGAATCCGGGCGACGGGTCGAGCCCGGGGTGGGCGGACAGGACGGCCCAGGTTTTTTCCACCCCCTCAAGCAGCTCCCGGCACTCGGCGCAGTCTGCCAGGTGCCGGGCGACCTCCGGATTCCGGGCCGGGTCATTCTCGTCATCAAGATTGAGGATGTGATCACGCACGTCTTCACACTCCATGATACACCTGCCTAATCTGTGGCCGTGGGATCCAGCCGCCGCTCCGCTCGGAGCAGCGTCTCCCGCAGCCTGAGTTTGCCCCGGTGAATATGCGTTTTGATGGCCGCCACGCTGCACGTCATGATGTCGGCGATCTCTTGATACGAACAGCCCTCGTACTTTCTCAGCGTCAGCGCAACCTTCTCCTTGTCCGGCAAAGCCACCAGGGCCTGCTGCACCAACAGTCCCAATTCCTTCCGTTCCAGCGCCTCATGGGCGCCGTCATTCTCTCCGGCCGTGAGAAGGTCCAGAAAACGTTCCCGCGTCTCCGTCGCCAGCTCGGACTCTCGGACCACCCGCCGCTGCTTCCGGATGTGCTTCAAGGTGGTGTTGGTGGCCACCTTGAATAACCAAGTTGAAAACCGGGCGCTGGCGGTGTACCGCTTGCGCGCCAGGTAGATCTGGACAAACACGTCCTGTGCGATTTCCTCAGCAGCTGCGGCGTCGCGGACCATCCGATAGACAAAATTGACGACCGGCCTCCGGTAACGATTCATCAGCAAGTCGAAACTCGCGGTATCGCCGTCCCGGACTCGTTCCATCAGCTGCGCATCGGCGTCCATCGGTTTGTTCCACCACTCCGTCCGATAAGTCAACCACCCTCGCCTGAAGGCGAGGGCTTGGAAGGTGTTGATTCCGGCTGACACCGGCTGGAAGCCGATGTAAGCCTTCCTCGACCCTGAAACTGTCCCCTCCGCCCCGCGGCTCGCCCTCTTGTTGCAGCCGGATGTACTCTTGGATCACCTCGTCCGTGACGTTGCCCGAGCTCGCAACAAAATAGCCCCGCCCCCAGATATGCCGTCCCC
>JAAYUB010000120.1 GCA_012517875.1 Acidobacteriota bacterium
GGATGAAAATCGACTCCGAGGTACAATGGTGTTGTCATCGTGTGCGCTCCTTTTGGCGCCGCGACCCCGGGAGCAATCACCCACGAGATTATATCTCGTGTCTCGGTGGCGCTAAAAGGAGCGCTCTTCTCATCACATCAATCATTAACGATTAACCTTTCAAACTTGGCCCAAAGCATCCTACCCACATCTTGACCCAACACTCCGTCCGCTGCTTCGCGTCTTGGCGCCTGGGCGTGCCCCTCCTGCACCTAATCGGAAACTACGATTTGACATTCCCCCCGAATTCCGATCAATGCATTCATCCGCAGGCTGTGCGATGACTCCATGGGGCCCACCGAAGAACTCGTCCGCGTCATGTTCCGCTGATACGAGGACAACGCCGCCAGCCGGTACCGCATCGCCCTGGGGGACGGTGAGCTATTTCAATGGGAGTCTCCAGGAGCACCTCTCTTGTAATCCATGCCAGGTGGCGATGCAAATCGTTTTCCGATGTTGCGCGAACCGTCCGGTGGAAATAACTGGACGGCGTCAACAATCCCGCCATATCTTGGGCGGAGGCGACATTTCGCCGGGAGGGTATTTGCCGTGCGTTTCGTTCACACCGCCGACTGGCACCTGGGCCGGATCTTTCACGGCGTCCATCTCACTGCCGACCAGGCATATGTGTTGGACCAGCTCGTCCGCCTCGTGGCCGACGTCCGCCCCGACGCGGTGCTCGTGGCCGGCGACGTCTACGACCGAGCGGTGCCGCCCCCTGAGGCGGTGGAGTTGCTCGACGACACCCTGTCCCGGATCGTGCTGGACTTCGGTGTGCCCGTCGTGCTCATTGCCGGCAACCACGACAGCCCTCGCCGCCTCGCGTTCGGCGCCCGGCTCATGCGGGTGCAGCGGTTGCACCTCTTCGGCGCGGCGGACGCCGCGCCGTCGCCCATCCCCCTTGAGGACGCCCACGGGACGGTCCTGGTCTATCCCTTTCCGTATGCCGAACCGGCTGCGGTGCGGGAACTCGCCGGCGACCCGGCGGTGGCCGATCACGCCGGCGCCCTGGCAGCGCTCGTCGCCCGCGCCGGCCGGCCGCGGGGCGCTCGGACCGTGGCACTGGCGCACGCCTTCATCGACGGAGGAGTGTCGGGCGACTCCGAGCGGCCGCTGTCCTTGGGCGGCGCGTTCGCTGTTCCGCCTGATGTCCTGGTCGGCTTCGACTACGCGGCCTTGGGCCATTTGCACCGGGCCCAGGCCGTCGGTGGGACGATCGCCTACGCCGGTTCCATCCTCAAGTATTCCTTTGCCGAGTGTGACCAGGCCAAGTCGGTGTCCCTGGTGGAGATGGACCGCAACGGTCGCTGCCGGGCGGAGGCCGTACCTCTGCGGCCTCGCCGCGATGTCCGCCGAGTCTCCGGCCTATTTGACGAGTTGCTGCGGAACGCCCCGGCGGCCGGACGCGAGGATTATCTCGAGATCACCCTCGAGGACCGCGGACCCATCCTCGACGCCATGGGGCGCCTGCGCGAGGTGTACCCCAACGTGCTCCACGTGGCGCGCGCCGCCGGCCAGGCGCCGGGAGACGGCCTGCCGGGCGCCGGCAGCCGGTTTCGGGGCATGGACGATGCCGCTCTCTTCGCCGCGTTCTTTCGCCAAGTGACGGCGGAAGAGCTCACCCCGGAAGAAACGGCCGCCGTGGCCGAAGTCGAGCGGGCCGTCGCCGGCCGGGGCCGGCTGGATGTGCGCTACAGCGGGACCGAGCCGCTGGCCCGGGTCATGCTGGAGGGCGAGGACCA
>JAAYUB010000121.1 GCA_012517875.1 Acidobacteriota bacterium
CATCGAACAGCACGCGGGGGAGCTTTTCGGGTTCCACGCCGTCCAGCCCGCCCATGACCTGTTCGCGCCACTGCTCCTGCAAGGCGCAACCGGTCTCCATCATGCAGTAATCCAACGCCTGGTCCAAGGGTGCCTGGACCAGCGACCAGGCGACGGCGGGATCGCCTTGGGTCTCCACGATGCCGTAGAGAGAGCCCAGGCTGGCATGAGCCTGATTGAAGGGAGACTTGGCGCCGGTCTCCGCCGTCTGTCCCGGCGTGAAGTTTTCCGGGAAGTAGTCGGAGATCATATGGAAGCAGGTTTCCCGTGAGATGACCGCGGGGGCGATATTCTGGAGCGCCTCGAGATAGCGCTTCCAGATTTTCACCTCGGTGGTGCGGCGATCGGCCAGGCGGGCCTGCTCCGGATCGATGCTTTCCTCGAGCTTCTGGACGAGCTGCTTCTCCTCCTGCTTCAATCTGTCCACCAGGCCGCTGGTCGTTTTAGGTCGGGGCTGCTGCTCGGCTGCCAGCTTTTGGATGGCCGCCAGCTCCACCACCGGCGCGACCCATGTCGGCGGCACCGGATCTTCCAGTTGGGTGAGCTCCTGGGCCATCCTCTGGATCAATAAGAAGAAGGGATTCTGGTCGGTGGTCATGAGGGTGGCGAGACGCTCCCGGCCCTGGGGGGTGCGCATGCCGTCCCGGGCCGAAGCGAAGCCGGCGGCGAATCGTGTCCAGCTGGTGTAGTACTCGGAACGATACCACTCCCAGAATTCCTTCTTCGATTCGGTGATCACCGCCGGATCCGCCAGAACGGTATCGATCTGTCGGATGAACGCGTCGATATTCCTTCGGCCGGCGGCCGTGAACGCGCCCGGGACGAACATCGTCAGGTCGTAGTCCTGCTCGGGCGTCGGCCAGAAGTTGATCAGGTCCACGTCGGGCGAATCGGGGATCCAGCTCTTGACCAGCCAGTGGAGGTTGCTGCCCTTGTGCTGGAGCAGATGGAGGAGATGCTGTTGCAGCTCCTGCACCTTCTGCTCACGCTCGAGCTTGTCGGTGAACCAGTAGAGATAGGTGTAGTAGATGTCGCCGAATTTGGCGGCTATCGCCGGCGGCAGCGTGGGGTATTCCAGTTCCAGCAGATCCGTGGTCGCGCGGCGGAATTCGTTGACGGTCGGCGGCGGCTGGTCGGGGGATGGCGACTCGCTGCGTAGATAGTCCCGGATGAGCGATATGCGGGTGACCACGTAGCCGACGTAATCGGCCATCTCCTCCTCGGGTGTTTGCGGCGTCACGGCGTCAATGCGCCGGGCGAGGGATTCGTCCAGCGGAACCAGGAATCCGCCCCGGAACAGCCGCACAAAGTGCGCCCGCACGCGCGTCTCCAGTTTCAGGCTCTGGTTCAAGCCGAACCGGGGTACCCACCAATCCCGGTTGGCGGTTTGCAGATCGATGAGCTCCAGCCGCATTCGGTCCAGCATCAGCAGGTTGGTGGTGGCATCCTCGGTCAGTGTCGGCGGTTCGTGGAACTCCTCTTGGAACTCGTTGATCGTCCGGATGTTGAGGTGGAACGCCAGGCTCAGCAATCCGCAGAGGAAGGCCCAGAGCAGGCCCCAGGCGGCGAAGCCGAGGGTGCGGGTGAGCCTCCGCCATCGGATGAGTTCCGGCAGGGGACGGTAGACGTATCGGTCGGCCGGAAGCACTTCTTTGAAAACGTCTTTGAGAAAGTAGCCGTCCTCGCGCGTTCCCGCGGGCCGGGCGGCCGCGTCCAGTCCCGTGCTCCGAAGAAAGTCGCTGACGGGCGGTTCGCCCTGTCGGGCGCTGCTGAAGCAGATGCCGCGCAGCAGCGGCGTCTCCTGGTATGGATTGTCGCCGAAGACCGCTCGCAGAAAGTGGTTCAAGCCGCCGGTGAGCCGGCTGAACTCAGTGGGGAATAAGAGCGCGCCGGGTTCCGCCTCGGGCGTCTGGTGCACGAGGATGAAGCGGAGCTGGCGCAACCGTCGCCCCACCACCGTCATGGCCTGGTCCAGCACGTCTTTCCACCGGAGCGTCTGCTGCTCGTTGATGAATCCCATGGCCTGGGTCAGGCGGTCAGGCGGCAAGGGCCGGCAGAACGGCACCATCCCGTGCACGAGGTCCATCTTGGTTACCAAGATGTAGACGGGAAAGCGCGCGCCGACGACCCGCATGACCTGATCGATCCGTTGGCGGACGTCCTCCCCGTCGGCATGCAGTCGGGCGGCATCCTCGGCCAGCAGGCGGTCTGCGGCGATGGCCACCACGAGACCATTGAGCGGCTCTCGCCGGCGGTACTGGGCCAGCAGCGTCAGGAATTTTTCCCATTCCTCGCGATCGGGCCCCGGATCCACCGGAATGGTGTAGCGGCCGGCAGTGTCCAAGACGATGGCCTGATCGAAAAACCACCACTCGCAGTTGCGGGTCGCCGCCAGGCCGGCGGTGCGGACGGTGTCGGCCAGCGGCGTGCTCAAGGTCGCGTTCTTGATGGCCGAGGTCTTGCCGGCACCGGACTCGCCGATGACCAGAAACCAGGGGAGGACGTAGAGGGGATTGCCCCGCTTACGCAGCTTGGACGCGCGCAATCGCTCCACAGACTCCTGCCACTTGGTCTGCAGGTCCTGCAGCTGCTCTCGTTCGTGGAGCGGGGCGGCCTGGATGGCCGCCGTGTCTTGGGCGATCACCCGCCGGACGAACTCGCGCTCCCGCTTGCGCAGGAAATATTTCCGGATGTACAAGATCGCCACCCACACCCCGACCACGCCCAGGAAGATCGCGACGCCGAACCACCAGGGCCACTGCCGCCAGATCACCAGCAAGGCGATTGCCCCGACCAGGAGGGCCAGCAGGAAGACATACAGGAGGATCTTGAGAAACTTGCGCACGGCTTCACTTGTCCGTCGAGATACGTATCGGCTAAAACACGCTGCTGAAATAATTGAAAATCAGGTTGTTCAGCAGTTTGTCATACAGGATGTACAGGGCGATGAAGATGACCACCGGCGCCGCGCACAGCAGTGTGTAGCATGCTAACGCCAGAGGGAAACGGCCCTTTTTCCGCTTGGGCGGGGAGACCGGCTGCGCCTCGGGAAAGAGCTGGTCGGGCAGCGGCAGATCCTTAGTGTCCGCCACCAGGTGGAGGTTCTCGCGACGGATGTCCGCCAGTCGGGTTTGATCGGCGGGCAGAAAATAGCGTCCCTTGAAACCGAGCGCCAGGCAGTAGTCGTAGACCTCGCGCACGTCCCGCGCATCGGGCGGCAACCGGTCCAGTTGGTCGAAAAAGCCTTCGCCCGCCAAGGTGGTCTGGAACAGGGCGCGTTGCAGCTGGGCCAACTGCCACTTGTCCCGGTCGGGCCAATCGGAACAGAGCACGATTTCATCCACCCAGGCGCAGACCGCGTAAAGTCCGGCCTGCCAAGGCGCGTCCGGCACACCCGCGGCCTGACGGGACTGCTCCGCGCGGTCTATCAATCGGCGGAACTGGCGGTCCAGTTCGGCCTGCGTGGTCGGCCGCGTTTCCGGATACCGAGCGAAGTAGAGCGTGTAGGCAAACAACTCGAGGAAATGCTCCACCAAACCGGCTTCAGCCGGGGCGGCCACCGGCGAAAGGGGTAAATCGGTCGTGAGATTCAACCTGTTGATGGTCTGCTTCATACACCTACTTGCGCACGATAATCAGCTCCGCCTTGGTGTCAGCGGGCGCATTGTCCCAATACAAGCAGAAATTCTGCCGTTTCATGATCTCCAGCCAGTGACCGTGGGCCTGGTCCAGCCTGAAGTAAAGTGAACCCGGACGCTTGGGCAAACCCGGAGGCGGCACTTCGTTGTACTGCATCGGCAGGCCGGGCAGCGCCCGGGCCAGCAGCGTGGGCAGCATCTCGATGCTGCCGGATTTGGCCAGGTTGCGCAGCGCGTCGAGTGACCGCTGCCGGTCCTCGGCGGTCCGCACCACCAGGTAGAACACGTTCCGGCTGTCGAACAGGGTGGCGGGGATGACGCCGCGGAACCACTCGCCCTCACGGACCAGATCGATGATGCCCTCCGGCCCCACCAGAATGGCGTTGAGCAGCTCCTCGATCAGCGTTTGCGCCTCCTCGAAGCAGGGGCCGGGGTTTTCGTGGTCGTAATCCGGAAGGAGGGGTCGGCCGTCGGGGAGCCGGCCCAGGGCGTTCACCCGGTCGGAGAACGTGCTCAGCTCGCCCACCAGCTGCCGGAGCAGTCCGTAGAACGCCCACGGATGCACGACGGGCGTCTCCGTGAGATGATGGAGCGGCGGCAGATACCGGTTCAGGGAGCGGAGCGCGAGCAGGAACACCGTGTAACCGCTTTCAAATTCGGCCGTCTGGACATCCCGCGGCACCTTGTACTCCTCCAGGCTCCGTGTGCGCGACGCCACCAGTTCCCGGATGTTTTTGGCGATCTGCAGCAGCACTGGCGAGGCGCTGAGCACCACCGAGGGCGGCGCGAAGCGCTCCGACAGGTGCACACCGCTCCGGTCGCTCTCCAGCTCCGCCACGGGCAGAAGATGGTAGTCACCGACGCTGGGGATCTCCGATTCCCAGAACACCTTGAGTGTATACTGCATCAGCCGCACGTGTGCTGTGGGGCCGCTGTGATGCATGTCTTTGATCTCTTGGGGGACGATGTGGCAGGCGAGGCGGGTGTTGACTTTGCCGACATCCCCTTCCTGCTCGAGCACCGTGACGTTTTCCTCGGATGATTCCCACTTGTGCAACCCCAAGTAAACCTTGAACGGCCGTTCGGTATCAGTCCAGGCCGTCTTGAATGAGCGCGCCTGGAGAACGCCGTTGCCCGGCAACGTCACCCAGGTACCGTCCTGAAAAATGAACGATCCTTCGCTGAGATCGAACGTCTGGTTCAGCAGCAGGGGCTCGTCCACGCGCCATGAGGCGGCGCCCCAGGTGTACGGTTGGACAAATTGCCGAAACGGATCCAGGAGGGAATGGAAATAGCGTTCCTGCAACTGGAAATGGTGCGGCTGAAGAAAGAGTCCCTGATGCCAGAAAATGGGTTTGCTCGCTTGCATGGGCTCACTCCAACTCGTCATATGGGTCGATTTCCTGCGGTGCCCGCGGACCCAAAAACAGGTGCACGCTGAGATGGTCCACCCGCGCCGAGGTCTTCTTGAAAATCTTCCCGTGGTGTTCGATCAGGACCGGGATGTTCAGCAATCGGGTGACCACGCCGGGGGTCAGCTGGTAATATCCCGCCACCACGCCCACCCATTGGGCGCTCTTCGCCCGAGCCAGGGTGAGGGTATTCCGCTCGCCGGGTTGAACGAAGAACCGGTTTGCCGCTGCGACGGTCGCGTCATAGGGCTGGGCCTGCAGCAGTTTCTGCAGGCCTTCGGCAGACTGGGCCAAGTTGTTGAAACTGTTGATATCCGTAAGTTGATAAATCGCCAGCACGGTGGCGTGGGCGCTGCCGTCGTACGCGTTGAGCAGCGGGTCGGCGATGTAGGTGATCTGAATGGCTCTGGGTTCAAACCGCCAGTCGGGCGCCGGTGGCGGCGTGACATTTTTTTTGCACGCGCAGACGCACACCGCCAACAGCAGACCCAGTCCGACGAGTCTTTGGTGGACAACGACGCGAGCGATCACTTGATATCCTTGAGTTAAATATATATACAGATTAACTTTAAATCAACACACTCTATTCTGCAATATTATTTTCTAATCGATCCGCGGCTTGAATTTGAACTCCGAGGCAGGCAAGAGGAGGATCCGCTCCTGGGTATACCCCCGCAACAGCCGGAGCAGCGGCTTGACTTCGTCCGGGTAAGGCAGCATTCGGTCGAACAGGAATTGATAGTCCGAAATGATCTGGCCCCGCTCGTACAGGCGACGGTAGAATGAACGGTTGGCGTCTTCGTCGAGGCTCAGGGCCGAACCTTTGAGAGAAACGCCGGCAAAGAGCCCCTTGCTCAGGCAATACGCGAGCACTTCGGACCTGAGATGAAAGTCCGTACCCGCCTCGGCATATCGCCCCAGCGGTCCCACGGCCAGGCCGGCATCCACCCCCAATGTGAATTTGTTATTCAGGATCGCCTCCAGGCCCTGGCGTCGGTTGATGACCAGCACGAGATCCACGAACTGACCACCGGCCTGGAAGCCGATGTCGCCGCCGCGGAGCTGGATGAAACACGGATTGCTCCAGCGCCCGTCGGGCGAGTGATGCACAAGCACGCCCCGCCCGTAGTTCCCGCCCACGAGAAACGCCGCCTTGGTCATGCGGGGAATGATGACCAGCCCTTCGCAATGGTCCAGCAGTCCGGTGGGGATGCCGCTCTCTTTGATGGCGACAACGTGCTGCATGACCCGGGTGGCTTGCTGTACCCGGTTGACGATTTTGGGCCGCTCCACCGCCGCCCCGCCAACCGCTGTCCCCGCCCACGCTAGCAGGACCGCGCCCAGCCAGCGACAAACGCGGAGCGCCATGCGGCTTTTGGAGGATAGATCTGTCATTGGGATATTATAGCCGTGGATATCGATGCAGGCAATTGGTACGGGATGGCGCCGACTGCCAGCCGGATCCGCACGGCTGCATGTTGAATGGCGAGCTACCGGCCGGGGCGTGATCCGGTAACTCCTGCGGGGGAAGGCGTTGAAGCGCGGCGCTGTCAGGCGGGATCCGCCAGACGGTTGATGACCATCAGGCTGACGTCATCGGTCTTGGGCGCTCCGGCACGAAAAACCAGCCAGTCCCGGCGGCAGGTCTCCAGCCATTCGGCCGGAGGCAACGGGTGCAGGGATGCGGCCAGTCGGCTGAGACAGTCGACGCCGCATTCGTAACTGTCGGCGTTGCGGGCTTCCACCAGCCCGTCGGAGTCCAGCAGCAGCGCATCATCGGGTTGGCGGTCCAGTCGATGTCCTAAAAACTGTTCGTCGCAGAACACGTCCAGCGGCAGGCCGGTGGCCGGGAGCAGCGTCACCGTGCCATCCTGGTGGAGCAACGGCGGTACCTGGCCGGCGTTGCATAAGGTGACGGAGCCGTCGGTGCGGGCGCATCCGTCGACCAGGGTGGCATAGTGGCTGGGCAGAGTGTGCTCGCAGAGGGACCGGCTGGCCCGCTCCAGGAAGTGCGGCAGGGGCAATCTTGTGGTGACCAGGGCCTGGAGGGTCGCGTGCAGGCAGGCCACCAGGATGGACGCGGCGATGCCCTTGCCGGCGACATCTCCGAGAAAGAAACAGAATCCGCCATCGCCGGCCGGCACCAGGTCACAGAGGTCGCCGCGCACCGAACCGAATCCTTCGTCGTGATAGGTGGCGAACCAGCCCGGAAGCGTCAGCTCCGGCGGCGGCAGCAGGGCGCCCGGGGTGCGGCCGGTCAGCTCGATGTCTCCCTGCAGGACGCGCTGTTGGCGGGGGAGTCAGGTGGTCCAGGCAGAATTCAATCAGGAAGTCGGCGTGGAGCCGTTCCGGTTCGATGGGTTGGTGGCATTACCGGCACAGGCCGTAGGTGCCGGCCTCGATCCGTTCGAGCGCCGCAACCACTTGGTTGATCAGGTGTTCCATCTGAGCAGACTATCCGGCCCGAACGGCCTCCAGCCGCCGGCGGCGCTGCAAGAGCTGGACGCGCGTGTGATCGAGGACCGTCTCATCCACGGACACTCCCCGGCCGGAGGTGTGTCTGATTATGGCTTTTTGGCTGTGGCTCGCCATGCCGCCGGTTCAAATTTCAAACTCTGCCAGGCGGCGTCATCGACGCGCACCGCATAGGCGTATTCGCTGTTGCGGGCGTGGCGCTGCCCGTTGGCCACGGACCCGAACAGGAGCGTGATGCCGGCCTTGTTTTCTACGTCGAGGATGACTCGCGCGGCGGGCGGATTGAACCCCAAACGGGTGGGATCGGGCAGGTCGACGAACGCCGTCACTTTCAAATCACGCAGACGGCCAAGGAACTCGTCCACCGGGGCGGTGTCGAGGGACGCGGCGCCCTCTTTGCGCTTCCAGACCCACTGGCCCGCCTGGTTTTTGGCCAGCACGCTTTTGGAGCCGCTCGCATCCCAGGTGATCCCCTTCACCTCAAACGGATAGAAGCGCGCCAAGTCGTGACTGCGCAGTTTGTCCAGCGGCGCGTCGAGGGCAGCGACGGCGGTCAGGGGCAACGTGAAATAGTCGGTCCGGGCGACGTTCAGCGCCAGCACCTGACCGGAGTTGGCCGGGAAAGGGTCCGCCGCGCCGATTTCCACCACCTGCTGCTCGCCTTTTTCCAGGGTGACGGTCACGCGGTAGCGGACCGGGCCAAAGGCCTTCTTCAGCAGTGCCGGATCGGCTTCGTCCAGATGGTCCTGCACCCGCAGCTCGCTGCACTGGCGCAGGATGGTCTCCAGTTCGTTGTCGTCGGCGGGGCCGGCGACGGGCGCCTCGAGAAACCAGTTCCAGTCCTTCTTGCGGAACTGGACGGTCCCGGCGGGCCGGTCCAGCTGAAGGGCCGTGGCCGCGTACATGTCAAATTTCATAGCGGCGCCTTCGCGCAGGCGGTCGAGACCGGCGGTGAACTTGTCGCGGGAGTAACCCGAAACCAGATACACCTTCGGATCGTTGCCACGCCGGGCGAAGTACGAGCCGCCGGAGAAATTGGGCGCTCCCAGCTCCAGCTTATGCACCTCGCCCTTGTCCAGCTCGAAGGTGATCACCAGTTCGGGGTTGCTAAGCCCGTACTGGCCAAGGTTTTTCGGTTGTTCTTCCACCACCCGCTCGAAGTCGAAGGCGGAAAGCGCCAGCGCCAGCCCGTTCCACTCGTCCTTGTTGCCCTCGGCCCGGACCGGCTGTTCGATGGTCCACTGCTTGTCCCCGCGGACGGCGGCCACGGTGGCACCGTCCCGGACCAGGGCGATCCGGCGGATCTTGCCTTCCTCCACCTTGAAGAGCTGCTTGCTCTCACCGGCTCCGTCGGACTTGCCGCCGTTCTTGTCCAGCAGCAGGACGACGGCCAAGAGCAAGGCGCAGAGGATGATCAGGACGAGCGTGCCCTTGAATTTCATCGCTTCCTTCTCCGGATGACCCGCACCACGACGCCGATCACCAGGGGGATCAGCGGCAGCAACACCACGGAGAAATAGAACATCAGCTTCTCGTGCGCCGCGGTGAGCATCACCCGCTTGTCCGCGGGATTTTTGGGGCGGATCGAGATGAGGTTTTCGTCCACCGCCAGCCAGTTGACACAGTTCAGAAAGATGTCGCCGTTGAATTGCGCGCCGAAGTAGGCGTTGGCGGCGAACTCGGAATCACCGATGACCACGAGGCGCGCCGCCGTTTTTGCGGCGTCGGGCCCGTCGCCGGATTTGAATTCCCGCTCCGCGGCCAGCCCGATGGTTACCGGGCCGCGGGTATCCTGCCCTTCGGTGAATTCCGCTTGGCCGGTCTTGTCCAGAGCCGAGAAATCGGTTTCCGCCCAGCTTTCCGGATCGGTTTCGAGCAGCCGCTGCACGGTGACCCCGGCGGGCGCGGGTGCAATCTCCTCCAGCGAGCGGACCAGCGGGAACACGGACATCCCGCGCATGCCCCGGGTAATGGCATGATCCGGGTAGCGCGTCACCAGCGGCACACCCGGGCTCGAGCCGAGCAGGCGGTTGATGTTGCTCGTGTCCAGCACAAGGTCGTTGCGCGGCCGGATGCCCCATTCCGCCACCAGCGGCTCCAGGGTCGCCGCCATGGGGTCAGTGAGCACCAGCAGAGCTCCCCCTTTGCGGGTGTAGTTCCGGATCCAGTCGAGCTCCTGCGGGAACGGCTCCTTCTGGGCGCCGGCAACGACAAGCACGGTGCAGTCGTCCGGCACGCCCTGCTTCTGCACCAGATTGACGGCGGCGATCTCGTAACCGTCTTTTTTGAGCGCCTCGGTCAGGATGGTGTAACCGCGCTCTTGGGCGTCGGTGATGGATTTTTCACCGTGCCCCTCAACGAAATATACTTTTCGGGTGCGCTTTTGGGTGAGCTTCAGAATGGCCGAGGTCAGTTTGGCCTCGTCGGCGGCTTCCACGAGCTCAAACCGGTCGCCGCTCTCCAGCACGATGGTGTTGTAGCTGCGGACGCCGTACTTCTGGGCCTTGTCCAGATTGCGATCGGGATCGAGCACCTGCCACCGCAGCTTGTCCGTGGCCGACTGGTACTCCTTCAGGAGGTCGGTGACCGGTTCCGAGGCCCGGTCGGCGAACACGTAGGCCTGGATCGGCGACTTCAGGCCGCCGACGATTTTGCGGGTCTGGTCGGAGAGCGAGTACAGCTTGTCGGGCGTCGTGTCCAGCCGCTGGTTATGCCGGACCACCAGCACGTTGATCAGACCGAGCACCGCCAGGAGGACGGCCACCGAGATGAGGAAATTGCCGCCATGGAGCGCCTTCCGGGTGCGGAGGGCGTGCACGAGCTCCGCCTGGTTCAGCACCGCCCCGGCCAGCAGCAGGACGCCGCCGGCGATGAGCACATAGAGGTGGAAGGGGAACCATTCGCCCACCACGCTGTAGTGGACGGGTGCCGCCACCACGAGCGCCAAGCCGACCCAGGGGCAGGTTCGTTTCAGATAGTCCAGCATCTCATCCCCTCCACCGCAGAGATTCCAGTGACCGGTACGTCAGAAAGATCCCGAGGGCGGTCACGCTGAGGAAGTACACCCCGTGGGCCAGGTCCAGCACGCCCTTCTGAAAATCTTCGAGATGACGCAGGGGCGACAGGTAGGCCAGCACGCCCTGGACGCCATCGGTGCCCGTCTGGGTGAACACGTTCATGAACCAGAGCAGCAGCACCAGCACGAAGGTCAGGATGGCCGCGATGATCTGGTTTTCGGTGAGTGACGACAGGAAGTTGCCGAGGCTCAGCACCGCCGCCAGGAACAGCACCAGGCCCAGGTATCCCACCAGCAGGGGAACCGGATCGGGCGGCTCGCTCAGGAACAGCGGCAGCATGACCAGAGCGGAACCGGCGAAGAGGATCAGGCCGAAGGCGAGGTTGGCCAGAAATTTGCCCAGAATGATCTGCAGGTTGGTCAACGGCGAGGTGAAGAGCAGCTCGTACGTCCCCTTCTTCTTCTCCTCAGCGTACACGCCCATGGTGATGAGCGGAACAAGGAACAGCAGCACCGTGCTGAGCCAGCCGAAGTAGTAGCGAACCACCATCTGGGGAACGTTCACCGGCTGGTAGCCCATGCCCACTGCAGTCTCGCGGGCGAGGTCGGAGAAGATCAGGTAAAAGACGAATCCCGAGATGAGCAGGAACAGGGTCAGTGTAACGTAGGCGATGGGCGAAAAAAAGTAGCTTTTCAGTTCTTTGACGAACATGTGGATGGTGTTTTTCATTGGTCGGCCTCCTCCGGAGCGGGGGACACGGGGGCGGAGTCGGCGGGCGCCGCTTCGGCCTCCGCGGGGGTCTCGCGGTGCTCATCGGTGATCAGTTCCAGGAACACGTCCTCCAGCGTGGCCCGGCGCGGCGTCAGCTCGTGCAGCTCCAGGCCCGCCTCCACGATGCGGCGGGCGAGCCGCGGCGGACGGCCGGGGTCGTCCAGCGGCACCGTCACCCGCCACAGGCCGCTGTCCTCGGGCTGAGCGATCGCGGCGGGCTGGAGGGTTTCGGCTTCGAGCGCTGCGTTGAGCGTCGCTTCGTCCCCGCCCACGCGCAGCACGAGCGACGCCCGGCCGGCGGCGGAGACCGTCAGGTTCTCGGGCGTGTCCTCGGCCACGATGCGCCCCTTGTTGATGATGACCACGCGGTCGCACACCTGGCTCACTTCGGGCAGGATGTGCGAGGAGAGGATGATGGTGTGGTCGCGACCCAGACCCTTGATCAGCTCGCGCACCTCGCGAATCTGGGCGGGATCGAGCCCGATGGTGGGCTCGTCCAGCACGATGACCTCGGGGTCGTGCACCAGCGCCTGGGCCAAGCCCACCCGCTGGCGATACCCCTTGGACAGCTGGGCGATGAGGCGGTGGCGCACGCTCTCCAGTCCGCAGCGGCCGATGATCCGCTCCAGCACGGCCGGCAAGTCGGCTTTGGGCACACCCTTGATCCGGGCCACGAACTGCAGATATTCGCACACGGTAAACTCGGGGTAGAGCGGGACGTTTTCGGGCAGATAGCCGATCTGGCGCTTCACCGCCACCGGTTGCTCAAACACGTCGAGACCGCCCACCCGGCAGGCGCCCCCCGTGGCGGGCATGTAACCGGTCAGGATGCGCATGGTCGTGGTCTTGCCGGCGCCGTTGGGCCCGAGGAACCCCAGGATTTCGCCGCGCTGGACCGTGAAGCTGACGTCCTCGATGGCTTTGAAAGTGCCGTAATACTTGGTCAGTCCGGATACTTCGATCACAGGCCCTCCTGGCGTTGGTCTGAAACGAATACATACGCTCGCGCGTACGTCCGGTTTCAAAGCCCCCCAATATAGCGGAAAAAGCCGGTGATGTAAAGGTTGCCAATGGTTGTCGTCCATGGCCGGCGAAAAGCCGATTGCATGGCGGGAGGGCATCCGCTAGACTAACACTCTGGCCGGTGTGACCGGTCGCCAAGCCCCCCTCTGGAGATATCTGCATGACCGTCACCGTCTGTTTGCGCCGGTTGCAGCCCAAACGGCGTTGCCTGTCGCGGCTGGCCGGCACGGCCCGCCGACGGGTCGCCGGCTGGCGGCTCACCCTACCGGTGCCCGTGCCCGCCGTCGGCTGCGGGGTGCTGGGCATGGTCTGCGCCAGGCGTACCGTCCGCCTGGGTGAAGTTGCGTCGCGCCTGCTGGAGAAGCTGGAATACCGGGGGTATGACTCGACGGGCCTGTGCATCCAGGACGACGAGCGGATCGTGCTCAAAAAATCAGTGGGCGCCCCGTCCAACGTGGTCAAGGCGCTGGAGCTGGAAACCCTGCCGGGCCGCCTGTTTTGCGGCCAGGTCCGCTGGGCCACCTTCGGTGCGGTGGACGATCTCAACGCCCAGCCGCACCTGGTCGCCTGTAAGACCCGCATCTACGGAGCACACAACGGCAACCTCACCAACTGCGAGGCGCTCAAGGACGACCTGCGGCTGGAGGGGCATGTCGTCCTCAGTGACAACGACGGTGAAATGCTGGTCCACACCATGGAGCATTTCTTTTTCCTCAACCTGGAGAAGCACCCCGCCGACCGGCGTGAGGAGCGGACGGTGCGGCGCGCCTGCATGATCGAGGCCATCCGCCAGGGGAGCCGGAAGATCCGCGGCTCGTACGCCGCGGTGATCGTGGATCCGGTGCTGGAAGAGGCCTACGCCATCAAGAGCGGCAGTTCGCTGTATGTGGGCAAAGGGTTCGATGACAACGGCGATTTCATCCTCACTTCCAGCGACCTGTCGGCGGTGCTGAGCCTGACGCGCATCCTCATCCCGCTGTCCGAGGGGGAGTTTATCCATTTCGACCATTCGGACTGGACGGTGTACTCGCTGACGGATCCGCACCTGTCCGAACGGCGGCTCCCCAAGCGGTCCAAGCTGCGCGTCCGCGACATGGCGCTGCGCCCGCCGTTCCAGTTCTTCATGGAGCAGGAGATCGCCGCCCAGAGCGAGGCCGCCGCGGAACTGATCGACCTGTTCCAACCCGGCAACGGCATCCGGGAGGCATTGTTCGCCCGGTACGACGGCATGCGGGAGCTGGCCTTCCGCGTCCGCCAGTCGGTGCGCCAGGCCAGTTTTCAGACCGACACCCGCCGTCTCCTCGACGACCTCGCGGCGATTTTCGGCGGCGAAGACTTCCGCCGACTGGAGGCGGCGGTGGGCGGCGACGGGCTCTTCCGCCGCTACGCCGAGGCGGTGCCTGAAACCCGGCCGTTCGCCTCCGTCGAGGAGGGCTTCCTGCAGGAGATGCACCGTCTCTCCGGCGGCGAGTGGCGGGAGCGGCTGATGATCACCGACACTCTCTTCCAGTACAAGCACCGCTTTTCGCTGTGCGGCTGGGTGGAGAAATTCGCGCGGGAGCTGGAGGCACACCGGACGCGGCGGATCTACATGGTGGCCTGCGGTTCCTCCTACAACGCGGCGCGGGCCGGGGCGGCCATCCTGAACCGGCTGGCCGGCATCCCGGTCGCGTGCATGCTCCCGGGCGAGTTCCGCGCCGAAGCCCACGAATCCGTCACCGCCGACGATCTGTTCATCGGCATTTCGCAGAGCGGCGAAACCAAGGATCTGGTGGATATCTGCAATGCCCTGGCGGCGCGCGTGCCGGTCCGGCGGCTGATGATCGTCAACAACGTCAACTCCACGCTGGCTCAGGAGAAGTGCGACTTCTATCTCCCGATCCTGTGCGGTCCGGAGATCGCCGTGCCCGCCACCAAGAGCTTCACCAACCAGCTGGTGCTGCTCTTCGGGCTGGCGCTCAAGTGCCTCGAACTGCGCGGCGAGACGGGCGCCGCCTACGAGTCGGCGCGCCAGCAGTTCCTCCGGATCCCCCAGCTCCTCGACGAGACCCACCGCCAGGTGCGGCTCCGCGTCCGGGAGCTGGCCGAGGAGATCTACCTGAGCCCGTCGGCCCACATCCTCTCGGCCGCCAACGTGGGGCTGGCCCGCGAGGGAGCGCTGAAGATCCGTGAGGTGGTTCTGAATCACAGCGAGGGGATGGAGGCATCGGAGTTCAAGCACGGCCCCAACACCATTCTGGGCAAAAATTTCACCTTCGGCCTGGAGCAAATCCAGCACGGACTGGCCGGGTTCACCGGCCTGTACGCGGAGCTTGCCGAGCGGGTCCGGGAAGCCGGGCTTCCGCCGGCGGCGCTGGGGCCGCTGGCCGCGGCGCTGGCCGACTACCTGGTGCATCACAGCCGGCCATTCCACCTGCGCCCGGAGGAGGAGCAGGCGCTCCAGCCGCTCCTGCAGCGCGACTTCTACTCGCCGCTCTTCGCGCCGTACCCGCTCCTGTTCCTCACCCCGCCCACCCAGCGCGATGTGGAGCTGACCATCTCCCAGATCAACACCCATAAGATCCGGGGCGCCGCCATCTACGTCATTGCCGAGGAAAACGAAGAACTGCGCCAGGCGGCGGTCCGGCCTCCGGCCGACGCGCCCGGCTACCGGAGCTACTATCTGACGCTGCCCCGCACCGGCAGCGAACTGCTTTATCCGTTCTCGGCCGTCGTCGCTCTGCAGATGCTGGCGCTCGAGATGAGCGTCCTGAAGATGAAATACCTGAATCGGCTGAAAATCCCGATGCACGGCGTGCACCCCGACGTGCCCAAAAACGTCAGCAAGTCGATCACCGTGGACTGAGACATCCGGCGGAGTCGCGAATCCCATGAGCCAACCGTTTGTGCATCTGCACGTCCACACCGACTACTCGCTGCTCGACGGCGCCTGCGCCATCGACCGGCTGGTGGCCAAGGCCGCCGCCAGCAAGATGCCGGCTCTAGCCATCACCGACCACGGCAACCTGTACGGCGCCGTGCAATTCTACGAGAAGGCGAAAAAGGTCGGCATCAAGCCCATCATCGGCAGCGAGGTGTACATCGTTTCGGGCAGCCGGCACGAGAAGACTCGCGCCAGCGAAGACAGCTTCCACCTCATCCTGCTGGTGAAGGACCGGGACGGCTATCAAAACCTGTGCCGACTGGTCTCCCTGAGCTACCTGGAGGGATTTTACTACCGCCCCCGCATCGACTTCGAGCTGCTTCGCCGTCACAGCCGCGGTCTGATCGGCCTGTCCGCCTGCCTGGCCGGAGAAATCCCCACGTGCATCATGGCCGGCAACGAGGCCGGAGCCGAAGCCGCCGCCCGCCGCTACGCGGAGATCTTCGGCGACGGCAACTTCTACCTGGAGCTCCAGGACCACGGCCTGCCCAACCAGGCGCCGGTCAACGAGGCGCTCGTCGCGCTGTCCCGGCGGACCGGCATCCCCCTCGTCGCGACGAACGACTGCCACTATCTGGAGCCCGCCGACGCCCTGGCTCACGAAGTGCTCGTGTGCATCCAGACCGGCAAGCTCCTGGCCGATGAAAACCGGATGGAATTCCAGTCGAAGGAATTCTACGTCAAGACCGCCGACGAGATGGCCGCCCGCTTCGGCCACGTGCCGGAGGCGCTGGCCAACACGCTGCAGGTGGCCGAACGGTGCCAGTTCGAGTTCGACCTGCAGTCCCGCTATTACCCGCGCTTCGACATCCCCACCGGCTCCACCATCGATGAGTATTTCGAGGCGGTCACCCGCGCCGGCTTCGCCGAACGGCTCAAGAGCATCGAGGCGGACATCGCCGCGGGCCGGACCCGCCACACCCTCGACGAGTACCAGCAGCGGCTGGAGTACGAAATCGGCGTCATCAAGCGCCAAGATTTTTCCAGCTACTTCCTCATCGTCTGGGATTTCATCCGCCAAGCCCGCGAGCGAGGCATCGCTGTCGGACCCGGCCGCGGTTCGGCGGCCGGCAGCCTGGTCGCCTACTCGCTCCGCATCACGGACCTGGATCCGCTGCGGTACGACCTGCTGTTCGAACGTTTTCTCAACCCCGAGCGCATTTCGCCCCCCGACATCGATATCGATTTCTGCGCCCGGCGCCGTGAGGAGGTCATCCGCTACGTCACCGAGAAGTACGGCAAGGACTGCGTCTGCCAGATCGTCACCTTCGGCACCATGAAGGCCCGGGCGGTGGTCCGCGATGTGGGGCGTGTGCTGGGCATGTCCTACACCGATGTGGACCGCATCGCCAAACTCATCCCGATGGAGCTGAACATCACCCTGGAGCGGGCGCTTCAGGAGGAGCCGCGCCTGCAGGAGACCATTGATGCGATGGCCGAGCGGAATCCCGAAGTGCTGCGGCTCATCGACATTTCCCGCCGCCTGGAGGGGCTGAGCCGGCACAGCTCCATCCATGCCGCCGGCGTGGTCATTGCCCCGCAGCCGCTGGTGGACATCATCCCCGTCGCCACCCGCGGCGAGGGCGAGGTCCTGACCCAGTACAACATGAAGGACATCGAGAAGCTCGGCTTCCTGAAGATGGACTTCCTGGGACTCATCACCCTCACGGTGATCCAGGACACCCTGCGGATGATCCAGATCAACCACGGGCTCGAGCTGGACATCGACCACATTCCGCTTGACGACGCACCCACCTATCAGATCTTCTGCGAGGGTCGCACCGCCGGCATCTTCCAGTTTGAAAGCTCGGGCATGCGCAACTACCTGCGGCAACTCAAGCCCAGCCGCATCGAAGATCTGATCGCCATGAACGCCCTCTACCGGCCCGGTCCCATCAAGGGGAAGATGGTGGACGATTTCATCCGGCGCAAGAACGGCGAGAGCGTCAGCCAGTACACCGTGCCGGAGCTGGAGCCCATCCTGAAGGACACCTACGGCGTGATCGCCTACCAGGAACAGGTCATGCAGATCGTGTCCCGCCTGGCCGGCTTCACCCCGGGCGAGGCGGACACGTTGCGCAAGGCCATGGGCAAGAAGCAGCAGGATGTGATGAACAAGATGGAGGGGAAGTTTGTGACCGGCTCCATCGAGCGGGGCATCAAGCCCAACAAGGCCAAGGAGCTGTACGAGCTGATGCGCGGCTTCGGCGAGTACGGGTTCAACAAGTCCCATTCGGCCGCCTACGCCTGGGTTGCCTACCAGACCGCCTTCCTCAAGGCGCACTACCCGAACGAATTCATGGCCGCGCTGCTGACCAGCGAGAAGAACGACACTAAAAAGGTGGTCAAGTACATCTCCGAATGCAAGCAGATGGGCATCCGCATTCTGCCGCCGTCGGTCAACCAGAGCGAACTGGACTTCCTGCCCACCCGGGAAGGAATTCGCTTTGGCCTCGGCGCGCTCAAGAACGTGGGTGAGACGGCCATCCTGCAGATCCTCGGTGCTCGGCGCACCGGTGGGCCGTTCCGGTCACTGAGCGACTTCTGCTGCCGGGTGGACCTGCGCCAGGTCAATTCGCGCGTGCTGGAAAGCATGATCAAAGCCGGTGTGTTCGACGAGGTGGGCCGCAGCCGGGCGCAGCTCATGCAGGGGCTGGAACGGACCATGGCGTTCGCCCAGAACCGTCAGCGGGATCGGAATCTCGGCCAGAAGAGCCTTTTCGGTGGAATGGACGGCGGCGACGACGCCGCACTGGCGGGGCCCGAACCGGAGGCGGACGTGCCCGAGTGGGACGAGAAGACGATCCTCTCGTTCGAAAAGGAAATCATGGGCTTCTACATCTCGGGCCACCCCCTGAACACGTATGCCGAATTCATCGGCAAGTACACCGATTGCACGCTGGACCAGATCACCGAGAACCTGATCGACAAGCGGGTGCGGGTCGGGTGCGTCCTCAGTGAATTGCGGTACAAGAAGACGATGAAGAACCGGGAGCAGATGTGTGTGGGGTTGCTCGAAGACCTCACCGGCACAATCGATTTCGTGGTGTTCCCGAAGGTGTTTGAAGCGCACGAGAAGCTGATCCAGCCGGATCGACCGCTGCTGGCCATCGGTGTGGTGGACCAGGAGGAGAACGGCAACCTGAAGGTGGTGGTCCGGGAATTGTATCCGCTGGAGGACGCCAAGGACCTGCAGGTCAGCCTGATCCGGCTTGAGTTGGATTTGGAGCGGATCTCGGAACAGAACGCCGTGGAACTCGCCGACCTGCTGGCCACCCAGAAAGGCGAGTGCGGCGTGGAGATCCTCCTGCGACGACCGGGGACCGGCGTCGCCTGGCTGGAGGCGAACGAGTTTTTCAAGATCCGGTGGTCGGCGGAACTCAAGCTCCAGATCGAAGCCCTGACATATCCGGGCGCCGTGCAGTACATCGCCTGAGCCGGCAGTGGCGGACCGGCTCGCCGGTCGTTGCAGCCGGCCCTTCCAACCGACGCCCATCTCCGGTCCGTGATATAATCCGGATATGCCCGTCCCGCCCGCACTCATGCTCGGAGTGTGCGCTGCCGCGCTGGTCTTGGCGTTCCTGCTGGATCTGCTCATCGCATCGCGCCTGCGGGGACATCTGCGTCGGGAGTTGGACCCCGCCGGGCCGGCCGACCGAGCGGAAGAAGAGCCGGCCGGCGACCAGCGAATCGCCGGCCGGGCCGTGACCGTATCCGGCACACCGGAACCGCTGATGCTGCTGTTGGCGCTGGCCATGCGTCCGTCAATCCCGCTCGACATACTGCTGGCCGTGCGCCGGGTTTGTTTGAAAGTGCCCGGTCTGGCGGCGGCGTGCCGGATGGCACCTTTTGGTCCGCTGTTCGAGCTGATGTTTGTGGCTGTGACTGCGGGACTGTTGGGCGTGCACGGATGGAGCGAGACCTTCCGACACGCGATGCTGTTCCTGGCGTGCGCCTGGCCGCTGGGGTGGGTGTCCTGGCAAGACGCGGGGAGCTCCATCTCTCCGGATATCTTCACCGTTGGCGGGACCATCGCCGGATTCGCCGCCGCTTGCGCATCGCCATCGCGGGGATTGCCCGCCGGTTTGCTGGAGGCGCCCCTCGACGCCCTGGCCGGTGCCGTCCTGCTGGGCGGTGGTGGCTGGCTGGTCGGTTGGTTGTACAAACGACGTCGGGGCAGCGAAGGTCTGGGTTTCGGCGCCGTCAAGGCCATGATGATGACCGGGGCGTTCTGGGGCGTGGTGGGCGGCTGCGCCTGCACGTTCATCGCTTCATGCACCGGTTCTCTGATCGGACTCGGCATCATGGCGCTGCGCCGCGGCAGGATCTCGGGCGAGATTCCGTTCACGCCGCTGCTGATGCTGGCTGGGCTTGTCTGGGCGTTTGTCGGCTGGGCCGTGATGGTTTGGTACGTCTCGCTGCCGTCGATCGGGCCATGATAGCCGATGAAAGGCCCCCTGCTTGACGACCGGAATGCTCGCGAGGTGCCCATGAGTTGCAGCCACCGTGCGCGTGCCGCCGTCCTGCTGCTTGCCGTGCTGGTATCCGGATGCGCCTCCGATGACTCCCGGTTGACCCTCGACGGCCGCTCCGAAGTGGTCATCGCCACGGCCACGGGGCCAATGGACCTGGACCTGCACAGCAACTCCGAGGAGATCACCAACACCATTTGCTTTCACCTCTTTGATCCGTTGGTCTTCTTGGATCGCAATTTCAAAGTGATTCCCTGGGTGGCCGCGTCCTGGCGCAACCCGGACCCCGTCACCTGGATCATCAATCTCCGGCCCGACATCGTGTTTCACGACGGCAGCCGGCTCACCGCCCGCGACGTGGTGTACAGCTTCGAGCGCATCTTGAGCCTGCCCGGCTCGCCGCGCAAGCCGTTCCTCGTCAACATCCAGTCGTTCCAGGTGCTGGACGACACCACCATCCGCGTGGTGACGCGCCAACCCTACATGCCGCTCATGTCGAAGCTGGCACAGATCCTGATCGTGCCCGAGCGGTTCTACCGCAGCAAGAGCGCCGAGTTCCTGCAGTTCAATCCCGTGGGCTCGGGACCCTATCGGCTGGAGCGCTACGAGCGCAACCGTGAAATCACGCTGCGGGCCACCCGCCGGCACTGGCGGTCCACGCCGCTGTTCGAGACGGTCCGCTTCCGGATTATCGGCGACAACGTCCGGCGCACGCGCCAGCTGCTGGCCGGGCAGGTCGATTTTGTCAAGGACCCTGATCCCTCGGTCATGCCGGAGATCCAGGCGGCGGCCGATTACCGGACCAATATCGTGACCGGCATCCGGCTCATCTATATTGGCCTGACCTGCAAACCCACGCTGACCGGCGGTGCGCCCAATCCGTTCGTGCACCCGGAGATCCGCCGGGCGGTGTCCATGGCCGTCAACCGGGACACGCTCTGCCGCCAGACCATGAGCGACCTGGCCGAGCCGGCGCGACAACTCGTGTCGCCGCTGGTGTTCGGTTATGCCGACAAGGTGTCCATCCCGCCGTACAATCCGTCCGGAGCGCTGGAAATCCTGAAGCGGCATCGGTTTCCGTTCGACCACGAGTTTCCCTTGTACTACCCCGCCCATAAGTACTTCCGGATTCGGGAGACGGTGATGGAATGCAGCCGGCACCTCGCGGCGGTGGGGATCCGCACCCGGCCGATGCCCATCCCGTTCGATTCCTTCCTGTCGAGTCTGCCCAACCGGGAATACGACTGCTTCGTTTCCGGGTGGCTGGCCATATCCGGCGATAGCTCCGATTTTTTCGAAAACTGCTTCCACTCGGGCCGGGGGAATCCCAATTTCGGTTTTTACAATCCGGTCGGCTACAACAATCCGGCGATGGACCTGCTCATCGAACGCAGCACCCAGACCGCCGACCGAGAACAACGCCTGGCGGTGCTCCAGCAAATCATGGGCAAGTGCGTGGAGGAGATGGTCTGGATCCCGCTCTACTTCCTCCGGGACGGCTATGCCTACCGGCGGGACATCGTCTGGCAACCCCGTTACGACCGCTATGTTCTGGCGATGCAAATGAGTGTCGCGGACGAGTGAGCCGGCCTTCCGTGGCTGCGTGCTATAATGATCCCGCTCGACCCCTGCCGTTTCCGCGCCGGCGATCCGTCCAATCCTGCGGGTGGGTGGGTATATGCATCTGTCCTTCAAACAAGCCGCGGGCGTTGTAGCCCTGGTCCTCGTTCTGGCTGCCGTGTTGTTGGTCTGGCGGGGCCGCGGCCGACTGACCGCCGACAGTGGTGATATCGACGATCCGCTCGCCGGGGTGCGGGACCGGTTGCCCCAAACCGTGGGCGCCTGGCGGGCCGAGGCGCCCGACCGGGAGTACGACCCCGACTCGATCTTCAGCTACATTGACGGGGCGGGCGAGGTGTACCGGGCCTTTGACATGCAGCGCTGCCTCTCGCGTCGTTACAACCGGCCGGGCGGTCCGGCGCTGGTCTTGGACCTGTTCGTCATGGCCACACCGGCCGATGCCCTGGGTGTGTTCACTCACGACCTCGACGGCGAACCGGCGGGGATCGGCGAGGACTCCCGCTACCGTCCGGGGTGGCTGTGTTTCTGGCAGGGCCGGCTTTACGCGTCGATCTATGCGGAGGCCGAGGCCGACGGTGTCCGGGAGGCGGTGCGCCAACTCGGGGCGGCGACGGCCGCCCTCGTCCCCCCGGCCGGGACCCGGCCGCCCATTCTCGCCGCGCTGCCGGCGCCCGGGCTGGACGCGGGACGCATCCGCTATTTCCACCACCCCGTCATCCTGAGCGCCCACTACTTTCTGGCCAATGTGAATCTACTGCGGCTGGGGCCCGGCACGGCGGCCGTGCTGGCCGATTACCGGCGTGGCGGGAGCGACGCCAAGCTCCTGGTGGTGGAGTACGCCACCGTCACCGAGGCGGAGCGCGCCGTGACCGATTTTCTGGCCGCCTATCTGCCCGAAGGGCAGGCCGGCGCGGCGACCCGTCTGGAGAACGACCGGTGGGCCGGGGCGCAACGGGCGGATCGGCGGTTGGCGGTGGTGCTCGAAGCGAGCGACGCCGACACCACCGAGGCCCTGCTGCGGGAATCTCTTTCCGGAGGCGGACAATGACCCCATCTTCCTGGACCATCACCCGTCGCGATCTGATCCGGACCGGGGCACTGGCGGTCGCCGCCGGGACGTTGGGTCTGCCCTTGCCGGGAGCGCCGCCGGCCGCCTCAACGCCCCGGAGCCGGGTGGTGCTGGCGCGGGACCCGGCCGTGTTCGACGCGAGCGGCAGGATCGTCAGCGAACGACTGGAAACCCTGCTGGACCAGGCTGTCTGCAACCTGTTCGGTGTCCGGGATGTCCGGAACGCGCCGGACGCCTGGCGGCAGATCGCCGGGCCGAAGGACGTTGTGGGAATCAAGAGCAACGTCTGGCAGTTCCTGCCCACGCCGAAGGAACTGGAGAGCGCCATCCGCCGCCGGCTGGAGGCGGCGGGCGTGGCCCCGGAAGACATCGCCGTGGACGATCGGGGCGTGCTGAAAAACAATGTGTTTCGGCGGGCGACGGTCCTGGTCAATATCCGCACGGCGCGCACCCACCACTGGTCCGGGTTGGGCACGTGCCTGAAGAACTATATCATGTTCGTCCCGGACCCGTGGTCGTACCATCCCAATGCCTGCGAGAACCTCGGCGCCCTCTGGCAACTGCCGTTGGTCAAGGGGAAGACCCGCCTCAACATCCTGGTGATGCTCACCCCGCTTTTCCACGGCATCGGGCCGCATCACTTCAGCGCCACCTACACCTGGCCGTATGCCGGACTGGTGGTGGGCCGCGATCCGGTGTCCGTGGACAGCGTCGGTGCCCGGATCATACAGGCCAGGCGGTTGGGGTATTTCAAGGAAGAGCGGCCCATCAGCCCGCCGCCCCTGCACATCGCCACTGCCGATACCAAGTTTGGTCTGGGCCCCAGCACCATGGACCGCATCGAACTCGTCCGGTTGGGTGCAACCGACGGGTCGTTGATCTGATCCGGCGATGGGCTTCGTTTATCCCTTCCCCTTCACCTGCCGGCCGGCCCGCTTTCTGCGCCGGCTCAACCGGTTCGTGGTGGAAGCGGAACTGGACGGCCATGCCGTGTCGGCCCACCTCCACGATCCGGGCCGGCTGACGGAGATCTTGACGCCCGGGGCGGAAATCTTTCTGCGTCCCACCGAGGACGCCCGCCGTCGAACGCCGTTCACCGTGGCGCTGGCCCGGACGGACAATGTCCTGGTCTCGGTGGACACCTCGCTGCCCAACCGCTTTCTCGACCGCTGCCTCCGGGCGGGAGCCCTGTACGAGTTCCGCGACTACATCGTGGCACGCCGGGAGGCGCCGTACGGCCGCAGCCGGTTCGACTTCCATCTCATGGCCGCGGGCGTGGACATGCTCTTGGAGGTGAAGTCGGTCACGCTGGTCCGGGACGGCCGTGCGTTGTTTCCCGACGCACCGACGCGCCGGGGGGCGCGCCATGTCGAGGAGCTGGCGGCGGCCGCCCGGTCGGGCTTCGTCGGCACGGTGCTGTTCCTCGTGCAGCGGCCCGACGCCGCCGCACTGAGTCCCCACTGGGCCGTGGATCCGGCATTCGCCCGGGCCTTGACGCACGGGTTCCGGCAGGGGCTGGAGATCCTCGCCTACACGTGCCGTGTCTCGCTGGACGGGATGGCGCTGGACCGGCGGATCCCGGTGGACCTCCACTTTGACGGAGAGGCGCCCGCCTGATGTCCGACGCCGCACCCGGCACCTGCCCCTCCACCTACCGCTATCCCGAAGCGGCGTTTGGCGACTACCTGCGCGCCCGCGGACTCCTGCTCCGGGAACTGTCACCGGAGCGTTTGCAGGAATTGCACCTGGCGGCGGGCTGCGCGGCCGGGGACCCGGCGGCCTGGGATGCGTTCTTCCGGGAGTACCGTTCATTCCTGCGGCACGTGGCCGGGCGGCTCACCGGTCAGCCAGCCGATGCCGATGATCTGGTGTCCCAGGTGATCGAAGGGCTGATGGCCGGCGGCAAGATGGCCCGCTATTCGGGTCGCGGTTCGTTCCGCGGCTGGCTGCGGGCGGTGACCGCCCACCTGTTTCTGGACGGGCAGCGGCGCCGGCGGCACATGCGGTGGGAATCGTTGGAGAACAAAGCGGATCGCGCCGCGACCGAAGTCGCGCCGGACAACGAGTGCGAGCAGTATTTCCACCCAAGGTTTCTGAACGAGCTGGCCGACGGTCTGGCCGGCGCGCTGCGGGCGCTGCCGCAAGTCAAGGCGGCCTTCCTGAACATGTATTACTTCCAGGGCCTGACCCTGGCTGAGGCGGCGGCCGAGCTGGCGGTGCACGAGTCCACCGCCAGCCGGTGGAACGCCGCCATCGTCGATGAGCTGCAGCGGCGCATGGACCGGTTCCTGCGCCGCGACAAGGGCTGGACGGCGGCTGATGTGGCTGATTTCATGGAGCGCTGCCTCGGCTACCTGGCGGGGCGGCTGGAAAAACTGCGCCGGTCGCTGCTGCCGGATTGAGCTCCGGCGTGCAAGTCCGACGCCCGGGGTGCGTCTATAGGGTGTATGAGTAAACGAACGTCCGAACAGTTTTGGCGTCTGGTACTCGGCGGCTTCGGCCGCCGCGGCGGCGACGGCTGCGTCGGCGACGAGGAGCTGGCCATGTTCGCCGCCGGCGAGCCGATGGGAGGCGGGGCGCGCCGCCGGGTGGCGCGGCACGTGGCCCGCTGCCCGGCCTGCCTGGAACAGACGCTCGTGCTCCGCCGGCTGTCCGGCGCAACGCACCCCCTGTTCCATCGCACGGGGGCAGGCGTCTGGTCGGCGGCGTGGCGTCCGGCGGCCACGGTGGCGGCGGCGCTGGTGCTGGCCGGTTTGCTCTACCTGGGCGGAATCGGCGGACTGCGGGGGCCGGATCAGGCCGGGGTTCCTCCGGTGCCGGTGACGCCGCCGCCGGCACAGTTGGAGCGCCAGGCCACCTCGTCCGCAGACGTAAAGGACGAAGAGAAGCAATCGGTCCAGCCGGAACCCTCCCGCCGCAAGGCGGAGCGGATCGGCGTGCCGGCGGAACCGCCGCCGTCATCCGGCCCGGCGGCGCCGGAGCCTGGCTATGCCCCCGAGCTGACGCTGGGCGTGGCGCCGGCGCCTCCCCCGGCTGTCGAGATGCGGGAACGAAAGGACGTCGTCGACAAGCAGGTGGCGAAAGAAGCCGGCACCCGTGAGGAAATGGACTATGCGCGGACGGAGATCGCCCAGGACGCCCCGGCCGCCAAGGCGGCTAGCGCGCCCCAGGCGGAGGGCGGATCGGCCACGGGGGCGGTGCGTCTGGGGCTGAACGAGGCGGAGCGGTCCAAGGGCCGGCCCGCCGGCGACCCGGTGAGCCGCCTGGCGGCTTGGTGCCAGGCGCGGCGGCCGGACAGTCCGCGGCTCAACTGGCTGGGTCGCGGATTCTTCCTGGTCGAGGGCGTGCTGATCGAAGAAGGAATCTGCGGCCGGTTGGGGCACTGGCCGGTGCGACGTGCGACGCCGGACGAGGTGGGGCGGCTGCAGGGTGCCGCGGGTTACAATCCGGAGTGGCGGGGTGTCTGGCTGCTCGGCGCCGATGAAATCATGGGTTGGTGACGGCCGGTCCGCGCGGGTCGGGGGCGGCGATTATCTCGTCTCTCAACGTTTGCAACCGCGGTCGCAGCAACATGCGGTCCAGGTCGGTGGCCAGCGTCACGATGATGGGCCAGTCGTGGGGGACCAGATCCTGGGCGTGTGCCAGATTGTTGCGCAGGGATTCGAGCTCCTTTACCCGGACCTTGAACTGGCGGCGGGATTCCACCTGGGTGACTGAGCAGAAGTGGCCGTTACGGGCCAGCAGCTGGACTTTGTCGGACAGCTGCAGACACTCCTCGAGCCGGCAGGGGTGCCCCCGCCGCAGTCGCTCGGCACGAAGCGCTTCGGCCTTGGCCAGACGGCCGGGGGCCAGATGCTCCCGCCACGGCTGGTTCGCATAGACCAGGTCGATGGCCACCGTGGCCCGCATGTCCAGCAGCGTGACCATCCCGAACAACCACATCCGGCCAGGCGGTTTTTCGATCCCGGCCGGGTGGATGACGCCGTTAACCTCACCGAGGGTCCGGACGAAGAGGAACGGCTCGTCCGCCAGCCGGCCGATCACCAGGTGCAGCGGGGTTTCGCCATGGACCACCTGTTCGGGCCGGATGGGCAGCGCATCGCCGCGGTCGCCCGGGGTGTCCCCATCACGCCGTCGGTATCGGGTCACCAGGCCGCCCTCGCGGATGCCGGCAACGTCCTGGCCGCGGCTGACCATGGCGGTGTGCACCTGTGCGGGTTCGGTTTCCGTGTCGAAGGAGATCAGCGGATCCGCAATGTCGGCGGCATGAAATGACGTGACGAAAAAATCCCACAACCTCTCGGCGGGTTCGATCAGTTCGTCCAGATTCATCCAGGTTCCTCCCGTACATCGCCCATTCGTCGCCGTCAACCCTATTGTGACAGAACGCGGACAGCCTGACAACTCGAGTTGCGGAACCCGAATCGGCCGTCCGGAATTCTTGGCGACGATTCCGCGCGCAGCGCCCGCGCAGCCGGGTGCGTGACCGACCGTACACCTCACAGATTGTCTCGCCCCAGGCAGGTTTTCGGACGCATGCGATCTGTGCGGGCGGGGATCTTTGCGATTGCAGGCATCTGAACGGATTTGATAATATGGACATCAAACGAGATGCTGCGTCCAAAATCTTTACATTCAAGGAGAGCCGTCATGAAACGGACATTGCTGCTGCTAGTGGTGTGGGTGATCGTGCTGTCGGCCTTCGCCGGTGACGCTCTGGCCCAACGCTACGGTCGGACCAAAAAAGGCGGATCGTTCGAAATCACGCCGTTCGTCGGCTACACGTTCAGCACCGGGGTGGAAATCGTGCCCGACGAGTTCAATCCGGACGAATTCATCGACGAAGTGACCCCCGTGAGCGGATTCAGTTACGGCCTGGCCGCCGATTATTTCTTCGGCCGTGAGCAGCAATTCGGAGTCGGCTTCCAGTTTTCCGAGCAAGACAGCGCGCTCGAGATCGGCTTCGTGGGCGGCGGCAGGGAGGAGATCGCCGACATGAAGGTGCGCAACTATCACGGCGTCTTCACCGTCCAGTTTCTAGACGGCGACAGCGCGGTGCGCCCGTTTGTCTACGTCGGCGTGGGCGCCACCCAGTTTGCCCCGGGAAACTACCAGGATGTCGAGATCGACGGTGAAACCAAGTTCTCCAGCACCTTCGGCGGCGGCGTCAAACTGTACTTCAACGAGCACCTCGGCGCCCGGCTCATGGCGCGGTGGACGCCCACCTATATTTATTCGGAGACGGAAGGAATCTGGTGCCACCCGTACTGGGGGTGTTGGGAATACGGTGAAGCCAAGTACGCCCACCAGTTTGAACTCAGCGCCGGCATGATCCTCCGGTTCTGAGCGGGCGATTCTCGGGTCCTCAGGCGCAGCAGCCGGAGGCCCCGGCGGTGAGTGCATGAAGGAATTGCGGCCGTTTGTGACCGGCCGCCTGTCGGTGCTGCAGAGCGGAACAAACGAAACGCCCGGCGATGAAGCCGGGCGTTTCGCATTTCATTGGCGGACCGTGTCGGGTCAGCGGGCCTTCGGGGGGTAGTGCTTGAACATCTTTCCGACGATATGCTTCACGTTCTTTTCCTGCTTTTTGGGATTGACCTTGATGCCGCCTGCAGCGTGCCAGATCCGGTGGCCGGTCTGAGCGCTGAACATCTCCATCACCAGCGTGCCCCGGAGCTCGTCGGTCACCCACACCTGCTCAAATTTGGTGTTGGACGTCGGGCTGCCCGGATCGACCGACTGTGCGCTGGATTTGAAATCCACCATCATGTAATAGGCGAGGATCGCATCCGCGCCGGCTGTGGCATCCTTGAGGGTCATGCCCTTCTTGCCGAGCTCGTCGTTCACCGCGCTCTTGATCCGCGCGTCCAGCTGCTCCGAGTTGGTTCCGGGGATGGGACCCTGGCCTTCGACCGGCACCCGCCAGGCAAAGGATTGCAGTCGGGTGAAGTCGACCGCGCTGTCATACTCGATCTTGATTTTTTGAGCCCCGATTGACACGGCCAACACACTCACGGCGAGAATCAGCGAAAACGCCAGTTTCATGGATCGACTCCTGCCCGATCGTTCCTCTGTCTCTCATTGTAGCCGATTTCTGTAAAAATGCATCAGCAGCGGATGATGCACCAACTTCACTCGGCGAGGGGCCGCGGGGGCCGCACCGGCACTTCCGCCGGAAACCAGACGGTCATCTCACCGGCGCCGCGGTGGGACCAGGCGTAATACGGCACCAGGGTGATCCGCTCGCGCTGCTCCGCCCCCCGGCGTCGGGCGGTCCCCGTGAGCAGCCCGACTCCGCCCAGGAGGTCGCTCCGGAACGTGTAGTCAAAATCGGCCCGAGATTCGTCGCGCAGCGGGATCGCCAGATCCAGCACCCGGTTGGCGTTATCGACCCCCTCGGCGCAGAAGACGATGGGGCCGCGCTGGAACGCGATCCGGCCCCGGTTGGCCGCCACGTCGTCGCGTGCGCCCACCGTGCGCACCGGCAGCGGCAGGTGCAGTGTCACCGTGTCCCCCGGCTGCCAATGGCGCGCGATGACCGCGAAGCCGCGCTCCGGCTTCACCGGTACGGGACGGCCGTTGACGACCAGCGTGACGGCGTCCAGCCGCCGGTCCAGAAACCGGTACAGGCCGCCGGGGATCGCCTCGTGCCGGGCCCAGCCGGGGACGCGCACCCGTAGGGTGAACGTGGCTGCGGCGTCTGGCTCCACTCGAATCCGGATGTCTCCCTGCCACGGATAGTCAGACTGCTGGGTGAGCCGCAGTGCGACGCCGTCCACTGACAGCCGGGCCGTCCCGTTGACGAACTGGTTCACGTAGACGGTGCGGCCGGTTTGAGCGTACACGTAACCCGGCAAGGATGCCATGAGGCGGGCGATATTGGGCGGGCAGCAGGCGCACTGGAACCAAGGAACGCGGGTGGCGCCTCCTTCGTTGAAAGCCGTCCGTCCGTCGCTGGCCAGGGGGTTCGGATAAAAGAAGCGATCACCGGACAGGCTGACCCCCGACAGGAATCCGTTGTACAGAATCCGCTCCAGCACGTCCAGATAGCGGCCGTCACCCGTCAGGAGGAACAGCCGGTAATGCCAGAAGATCTGGGCGATCGCCGCGCAGGTTTCATTGTAGGCCGTGGCGTTGGGCAGGTCGAAATTTTCCCCGAAGTCCTCGCCTGACTCGGAGGCGCCCACGCCGCCGGTGAGGTACATCTTCCGCCCCACGACGTTTCGCCAGAGGGTGTCGACGGCCCGCCGGTACGCAGCATCGCCGGTCAGGGCGGTGAGGTCGGTCATGCCGGCGTACATGTAGCCGGCCCGGACGGCGTGCCCCACCGCCTCGGTCTGCGCGGTCACCGGGGCGAAATCCTGGGCGTAGTACCGGTTGTACGGCGATGGGAGCCAGTCGTAGACGTAGAGCGGCCGCCGGTCGGCCCGCCCGCGCATGTCCAGGAAGAAGCGGGCCAGGTCCAGGTACGCGCGCCGGCCGGTGGTCCGATAGAGCTTCACCAGACCGAGTTCGATCTCCTGGTGGCCGGGTACGGCAATCCGCTTCCCTTCGCCGAACGTGGTCAGCAGGAAGTCCGCGTTCCTGAGAGCGACGTCGAGCAGGGTCCGCCGGCCCGTGGCCTGGTGGTGAGCGACGGCGGCCTCGTACATATGGCCGACATTGTACAGCTCATGGCTGTCGCGCAGGTTGGACCACCGCTCGGCGCCGGCGTTTGCGGGGACGGCGGCGCCGAGGATGGTCCGCATGGTGTACAGATAGCCGTCCGGCTCCTGCGCCGCGGCGATTTTGGCGATGATGCCGTCGAGCCGGGCCGCCAGCGCCGGATCGGGGTGCTGGGCCAGGGTGTAGGCCGCGGCCTCGATGGTCTTGTAGACGTCGGAGTCGTCGTAGCGCAGCCCCTTGAATGTACCGGCCTGGAGCTTGCCGGCCACGGCGAAATTGTCGATCCGGCCGGTGTCCTGGCACTTTTGCAACGCGAAGGGGACCGTGACGGTGCGGTTAGTCTCCAGACGCGGTTGCCAGAATCCCGGCGCCAGCTGCACCGCGGTGAACGGGACCGGCACGATGGGGTAGTCCGGGCCGGCGGCCACGACGGCCGCGGGCAGGATCAGGGTGACAGCCAGCACCAGCAGCTGTTTCATGGTCGCTTCACTCCGGATAATGGCGGCCGGTGGCGCCGGCAGCGTTACGGCCGGATGACAATGGCGCCGCCGGCGGTGATCTCGCCGACGCGTCGGCTCCACGGATAATCGGGAAGCAGCTCCGTGAGCAGCGGCGCAGCACTCGCGGGCGCGACCGCCAGGAGCAGCCCGCCCGACGTCTGGGCGTCGTACAGCACGTTGACCACGCCCTCGTCCACGGGACCGTCTACCGTCACGTGCGGCTGCAGGTATTCCATGTTGGCCACGCTGCCGCCGGGCATCTTCCACGCCCGCGCCAGCTCCAGTGCGGCGGGAAAGGCGGGCACGGCGTCCGCCGCGATCACCGCGCCCGTCCCGCTGGCTGCGCACATTTCCCACAAGTGGCCCAGAAAGCCGAACCCGGTGATGTCCGTGACGGCGTGGCACTCGTGCCGCAGCATGATCCGGGCCGCGGCGGCGTTGAGCTGCTCCATGGCGGCGACGGCCGGGGCGAGATCCGCTTCGGACAGGTCGTCGTTTTTGAGGGCGGTGGTCAGGACGCCGATACCCAGCGGTTTGGTCAGGATCAGGATGTCGCCGGGCCGGGCGCCGCGGTTGAGCCGGAGGTCGGCCCGCTGGACCACGCCAGTCACCGCCAATCCGTACTTCGGCTCGGGGTCGTCGATGGTGTGACCACCGGCGATGGCGATGCCGGCCTCGGCCGCCTTCTCGGCGCCGCCGCGGAAGATCTCGCCCAGCAATGCCATGCCCAGTTTTTTAGGAAATGCGGCGACGTTGAGCGCGGTCACGGGGGTCGCACCCATGGCATAGACGTCCGACAGTGCGTTTGCTACCGCGATCTTGCCAAACAAGTAGGGATCATCCACTACCGGTGTGAAGAAATCGACGGTGGATACCAGCAGGAGCCCGTCGGCAATTTCGTACACCGCGGCGTCGTCGGACGTCTCGTATCCCACCAGCAGGCGGGGGTCATGAAAGGTCGGCATACCGGCCAGCGCCAAGCCCAGCTCCGCCGGGCTCATTTTGGACGCTCAACCGGCGCAGCGGACCAGCTGGGTCAGGCGGACACGTTCGTTCACTCGGGTTGTGCCTCCGGTTCAAGGTTGGGTCATCAGCGCCTGGATGCGCGAGTCCGGGAGGAAGGGCGCGAAGTCCGGATCCTCCCTGAGTTCCTTGAAGTCTTTGAAGCCGCTGTCCACGGCCAGCTTCAGGAAGTGGACCACCTTCTCCAGGTCGTTGACCTGCGCGTACAGTTTGGCGTAATAGAAATTCCGCTTGGCGGCATCGATGTCCAGCGAGCCGATCTCCAGGCCGCCGCGGTCCTTCATCAGGTATTCTGGATCGATCTGGACCAGCTTGTGCATCGTGTCCACCGCCTGAAGATATTTCTTCTGCGCAAAGTACGCGTTGGCCAGGTTGAAGTAGGCGAGCAGGAACTGCGGATCCTTCTCGACGGCTTTCTTGTACTGCTTGATCGCGGACTTATACTGTTTGCGGACGTGGTAGATGGCCGCCAGGTTGTTGTAGGCCCGGGCGTAATTCTTGTCCATGCGGATGGAGCGTTTGAAGTAGGAACGGGCGGCGTCGAAATTCCCCGTTTGCAAAAAAACGACGCCCAAAAAATTGGGGATCTCGGGATTCTTGGGATCCTCCTGCATGGCCTTGAGAAGGGCGTTGACAGCCTGGTCGTACTGCTTGAGGGCGATTTTGACCTTGGCCTTCTCCAGCTGCGGCGCCTGTTCGGCGGCTTCCGGCGCCTGCGCGGCCAGGCTGCCGGTGGCGACAAGAAGTGTCACGACGAGGGCCAGGACACGAACTCCGTTTCTGGACATGGCGAACCTCCCGATATGGGAATTGTTCCTATTATACGACGGGGGTCGGCAATGTTCACCTGAAAGCGACGCCGCCGGATCCGGCGGCATGAACACGGCGCTCGGGAATCTGCATCTATACCGGGCGCGTGGCGCGGGCGGCCGACACGGTCC
>JAAYUB010000122.1 GCA_012517875.1 Acidobacteriota bacterium
ACACGCAACCGCTCAGCGAGCAAACCGATGAGGAATCCCACCAGAGCGAAGCCCATCAGGTTGACTTCGGTAGCCAGGATGAACGCCTTCACTGTCTCCCACAACTCGTCGACCGGGTTGAAGACGAAGAAGTAAATGAACTTGATGCCCAGAAAGCTGAGGCAGCTGAGCACGGTGATCACGCTGACCCCGGCGAACCGCAGGAACAGACTGGAATACAGGATGATGAAGAGATATAGGAGTGAGAACGGCGTCTCGACCACCCCGGTGATGAACACGATGAAATTGACCAGCGTGAAGTCGAACAGCAGGTGGACGTAGACCGCCGCCGGCCGCAACCGCGCCGGCAGCTTGTTGAAGAACACCAGCAGGATGTTGATGACGAACGCCGAGAGCATCACGCCGTAGAACGCCGTGGCCAGCCGGTGCTGGGGATAGAAAAACGCCGTGACGTAGATGGTTGTCAGGATGATGGTGATCAGGATCGTCCGGATCACAATCACCAAGTTGAGCTTGTGCTTGAAATCGTCCATGAGAAAAGAAACCCTGGAAACAGTCAGTGTTTCCAGGGTTGACGGTTTCAGACGGTGCTTAGTGAGCGCCGGCCAACCGGGAGATGAGGGTGAACATGGGCAGGTACATGGACACCACGATGGTGCCGATGGTCACGCCCAGGAACACCAGCAGCAGCGGTTCCAGCAGGCTCATCAGGTTGGCGACGGAGCGGTCCACCTCGTCCTCGTAGAATGAGGCGACGCGCTCCAGCATGGAGTCCAGCTCGCCGGTCTGTTCGCCGACGTTGACCATCTGGATCACCATGGTGGGAAACATGCCGGTCTCCTCCAGCGGAGTGGTCAGGTTCTTGCCGGCCTCGATTTCGGTCTGGACCTTCTTGATCGCCTGTTCGAATATCACGTTGCCGGCGGCGCGTGAGGTGATGTCCAGCGCTTCCAGGATGGGAATACCGCTGGTGATCAGGGTGCTCAGCGTCTGAGTGAACCGGGAGATGGCAATCTTCTGGAGCAGGACACCGACGATGGGGATCTTCAACAGCAGGCGGTCGATCACCTCGCGACCGGCCGGAGTGTCGTACCACTTCTTGATTGCATAGGCGATGACGCCGATAAGAATGATGATCAGGATCGCGAAGCGGGCGATGAAATGCGACGTGCCGATGACGATCTTGGTCAGCAGGGGCAGTTCGGCGCCCAATCCCTCGAACAATGACGCAAACGTGGGAATGACCAGCCAGAGTAGCAGAAAGACGGCGATGATGGCCACGCTGATGACCACGGCCGGGTAAATCAGGGCCGATTTGATGGCCGCCTTCAACTTGACGATCTTCTCCATGTAGGCGGAGAGGCGCTTGAGGATCGTGTCCAGGATACCGCCGGTTTCGCCTGCCTGGACCATGTTCACGTAGAGGGCATCGAACACTTTCGGATGTTTGGCCATGGCGTCGGAGAGCGACTGGCCGGCTTCCACGTCACGCTGAACCTGCAGCAGCACCTGCTGAAAGGTGGCTTTCTCCTGCTGCATGCCCAGGATCCGGATGCACTGCACCAGCGGCAGGCCGGAGTCGATCATGACCGCAAACTGGCGGGTGAAGAAGGCAATGTCTTTGTCGGAAACACGCTTCTTGATCGTGGGCAGTGCGATCTCCTTGCCCTTTTCCTTGACGCTGAGCGGATTGATCTGCTCGTTGCGCAACAAGGTCATCAGAGCCTGTTTGCTCGGAGAAAAACGTTCCCCCGAGACAATGGCGTTGGTGACCAGATGCTTGCCGCGAAAGACGTATGTGGGCATACCCGTCTCCCTCAGTGGTTTTTTCAGCTGCGTCCCGTCGGGGGCTGCGGCCGCGGTCGGGCCATCTGCCCCGCGCCGGCCGAAGCGACGACACCGACACCCCGCTTGATCAGATCTTCCAGTTCAACGGGATTCGGCGATTTCGACATGGCCGTTTCCAGCGCGATCTGCTTATTCAGGTACAAGGTGGCCAGCGCCTGGTTGAATGTCTGCATGCCGTGCTTTTCCTGTCCGGCCTGCATGGAACCGTAGATCTGGTGCACCTTGTCCTCGCGGATCAAGTTGCGGATGGCCGAGTTGGGAATCATGACCTCCAAGGCCACCGTGCGGCCGACGCCGCCCAACTTCGGCAACAGCGTCTGGCAGCACACGCCTTCCAGCACCATGGACAGCTGGGTGCGGATCTGCTGCTGCTGATGGGCGGGAAAAACGTCGATGATGCGGTTGATGGTGCTGACGGCGGTGTTGGTGTGCAGCGTGGCCAGGGTCAAGTGACCCGTTTCGGCCACGCGCAGAGCGGACTCGATGGTCTCCAGGTCACGCATCTCACCGATGAGCACGACGTCGGGATCCTGCCGCAACAGCACGCGCAGCGCGTTGGTGAACGAGTGGGTGTCGCTCTGGATCTCGCGTTGGTTGACGATGCAGTTGCGGTGCGGATGCAGGAATTCGATGGGATCCTCGAGTGTGACAATGTGGTCATGGCGTTCCCGGTTGATCTTGTCGATCATGGTGGCCAGCGTCGTGGATTTGCCGCTGCCGGTGGGGCCCGTCACCAGGATCAGCCCGCGGGGTTTCTCGCACAGAGTGGCCAGAATGGAGGGCAGGCCAAGGGCTTCGAAACTCTTGATCTCAAATGGTATCAGACGGAAGACCGCCGCAATGGCGCCGCGCTGATAGAAGATGTTGCCACGGAACCGGGACACGTCCTTGACGCCGAACGAGAAGTCCAACTCCAAGTTCTCCTCCAGGCGGTGCTTTTGGGCGTCCGTCAAGACGCTGTAAGCCAACCGCTTGGTTTCTGCGGCATTCATGGACGGGAGATCGAGCGGCCGCAGTCGGCCGTCGATACGAACTTGCGGCGGTGAACCGGTGGTGAGGTGAAGGTCCGAGCCGCCCAGTTCCTTCAACTTGCGCAGTAACTCGGGTAACGAAATCATGCCAGGACTCCGTTTTCAGATTCGAGGATATGCAATCGAATTATAACATTTTTCAACAATCAAACAACTTTTGTTCAATATAGTGTTGAAAATGCGCGGACTGTCTCAGTCCTTGACTGTTTCGCGGACCACCTCGTCAATGGTCGTGATCCCTTCCTTGATCTTCAGCAGACCGCTGCGGCGCAGCGTGATCATGCCCAATTCGATGGACTTGCGCTTCAGCTCCCGGGCTGACGCGCCGATGAGGATCAACTCCGAAATCTCCTCGTTGATGGCCATGCATTCGAACAGGCCGATGCGGCCCTTGTAACCGGTGTTGTTGCAGTGTTCGCACCCCTGGCCATGCATGACCGTGACGCTGGACGCCTCCTCAGGCGTGAACCCCAGGTCCACCAGTGATTTCTTGGGGACCTTCACCTCGGCTTTGCAATTGGTGCAGATCTTGCGGATCAGACGCTGCGCGGCGACCAGCAGCAGGCTGTTGGAAACGAGGAACGGTTCAATACCCATGTTCAGCAGACGGTTGACCGTCGAAGGCGCATCGTTGGTGTGGAGCGTGCTCAGGACCAGGTGGCCGGTCAGGGCGGCTTTGATGGCGATCTCCGCCGTCTCGAAGTCGCGGACCTCGCCGACGAGGATGATGTTGGGGTCCTGCCGCAGGAACGAGCGCAGCGCCGCGGCGAACGTCAACCCGATCTGCTCGTGGATCTGGACCTGGTTGATGCCGCCGAGGTTGAATTCCACCGGGTCTTCGGCGGTGATGATGTTCACATCCGTGGTGTTGAGTCGGCTAATGGCCGAGTAGAGGGTGTTGGTTTTGCCGCTGCCGGTGGGGCCCGTAACCAGCACCATGCCGTACGGTTTGGTGATGGCGTCCTCGAAATACTTGAGGGATGTCGGCTCCATGCCCAGCTTGGTCATGTCCAGCATCAGCTTGCTGCGGTCCAGGAGGCGCATGACGATCTTCTCGCCGTGGATGGTGGGCAGGCAGGAGACACGAAAGTCGATCTCGATCTTTTTGCCCTCCAGCGTGGTCTTGACCTTGATGCGGCCGTCCTGGGGCAGGCGCTTCTCGGCGATGTCCAGCTTGGCCATGATCTTGACGCGGGAGGTGAGCGCGTCCTTGAGTTTCATGGGCGGCGCCATGATGTTGTAGAGCACACCGTCGATCCGGAACCGGATCCGGAAGTCTTTCTCGTAAGGCTCGATGTGGATATCGGAGGCCGCGCGCTTGATGGCGTCGGCGATGAACAGGTTCACCAGCTTGATGATGGGCGCTTCCTCGCTGGAGCGCTGAAGCTCGTCCACATCCATCTGTTCCTGTTCTTCCTCGACCTCGAGGTCGAATTCGTCCTTCTTCTCCTCAATGGTGAGCTGGTCGTATACCTTTTTCAGCTCGATGGCGTGCGGCGTGCCGTAGTATTTTTCGATCGCTCGGGTGATGGCGCCCTCCGAGGCGATCACCGGCTCGATGTTGAAACCCGTCATGAACTTAATGTCGTCCATGGCGAACACGTTCGAAGGGTCCGTGGTGGCGATGGTCAGGGTGGAACCGACCCGGCTCAGCGGGATGACCTGGTATTTCTGGGCGGTTTCCAGGGGGATCAGCTTGACCACATCGGGATCGATCTCGAAATAATCCAGGTTGATCGACGGAACGCCGTACTGGTGGCTGAGCACATTGGTGATGTCGTCTTCCGTCACGAAGTCCAGCTCCACCAGGATGGAGCCGATCCGGCCGCCGTATTTTTTCTGGTGCTCGAGAGCCTGATTCAACTGCTCGGGTGAGATGAGTTTTTCCTTTAGCAGAAGATCGCCAATTTTGGTGGTCATGCGAATGAGTCCATATGTTTGATATTACGAAGATCGTAGAAGAGTTTGAAGAAATTGTCAAGAACCGTTCGGCGCAAGATCAAGTCGAGATTCCAGTTAGACGAATCCTCACTTGCCGATGCAGAAGGTGTCGAAGATCCGGCCGAGGAGCTCTTCCACCGCCGTGGCGCCGGTCAGGGTGTCCAACGCCGCCAGCGAGCGTCGCAGGTGGTAGAGCAGGAACTCCTCGCTCTCGCCAGCGGCCAGAGCTGCAGCGGCGGATTCCAGCGCCTGCAGGCATTCGCGAATGCAGGTCTGCTGGCGCAATCCGACGATGATGGCGTCGTCCGCAGGGAGGCCGTCTTCGGGCGCCACCAGGAGCCGGATCTGGCGACGCAACTCGTCGAGGCCGGCGCCGGTCCGGGCGGAAACGAGCACCACCGGTGTTGCGGGGCGTGCCGCCTGGATGAACGAAGGAGTCGTGCGGATCGGCAGATCGGATTTGTTCAGCGCGAGCAGCACCCCGTGCGGCCGGACTGCGGCGAGGCGTTCGCCGTCAGCAAGTTCCCAGCCGCGGCTGGCGTCGATCACGAACACGATAACGTCCGCATCGGCTGCGGCCGCGGCGCTTTTTTCAATGCCCAGCCGCTCAATCCGGTCGTCCGATGCGCGCAGGCCTGCCGTGTCGAAGACAGTGACGGGGAGTCCCTCGATCTGGATGGGCTCCCGCAGGACATCCCGCGTGGTGCCGGGCAGTTCGGTGACGATGGCGCGCTCTTCTCCCACCAGCCGGTTAAACAGGCTGGATTTGCCGACGTTGGCTCCGCCGATGATGGCCAGGCTGAAGCCGTCCTGAAGGAGCCTGGCGTAGCGGAAACCGGCGGTGATTGAGGCGAGCTGCTTCGAGACGGCGCTGAGACGTTCGCCCAGACCGCGTGCGAGGTGTTCTTCCGGCATGTCCTCGCCGAACTCCACCTCCGTCTCCAGGGTGCAGATGATGGCGATCAGTTCGTCTTTGACCGGCTGGAGGGAACGGGAGATGCTGCCCGCCAGCTGCCGTTCCGCCACGCGCGCCTGATGCAGGGTGCGGGCCGCCACGACGTCGCGGACCGCTTCGGCCTGGGTCAGATCCAGTTTGCCGGCCAGGAACGCGCGCAGGGTGAATTCGCCGGGTTCCGCCAGCCGGGCGCCGGAATGGAGCAACAGGCGAAGGATGTCCCGAACGATCACCGGGGAACCGTGGACAGATATCTCGGCCATGTCCTGGCCGGTGTAGGAACGGGGCGCACGGTAGGTGGTGACCACCGCCTGGTCGATGATTGATCCGTCGGTGGGGTCGATGAGACGGCCGAGGACGGCCCGGCTGCGAACGAGCCGCCGTCGTCCCTCCGGACGGAAGAGCCTGCGGATCAGGGAGCCGGACTCAGGGCCGCTGACGCGGACGACGGCGATGGCGCCCCGCCCGGGTGGCGTGGCCACCGCGGCGATGGTGTCATCCTGCCGAAGCGGGCGCATCTGAACCGATCACCGGGTGACGGCTTTTTTGGCTTTCGCCTTTTTCCCTTTAACCGGGTCGCCGGACGGGAGGAATTTCTCCACGGCCTTCTGCATGAGCCAGGCGAACACGTTGCTGAACAGGAAGTAGACCACGAGGCCGCTGGACATGTTAAGGAAGAAGAAGGTCATCATGGCCGGCATCATGTAGGTCATCATGGCCTGCTGCACTTTGCTGTCCGGTGCGGGGGAGGTGGCCGAGGTCTGCTTGATCTGGATGATCATGGTCAGGCCCATGACCACGGGCGTGATCCAGTATGGATCGGGCGCGGACAGGTCCTTGAGCCAGAACACGAACGGTTGTCGCCAGAACTCGATGGACTTGTCGATCAGGTTGTAGAAGGCGATGAGAAAGGGGATCTGGACCACCATGGGCAGGCAGCCGCTCATGGGATTGACGCCGTGCTCCTTGTAGAGCTGCATCATCTCCATGTTCATCTTTTGGCGGTCCTCGGCCGACTTGGAGCCCTTGTATTTGGCCTGGATCGCCTTCATCTGCGGCTGGATCTTCTGCATCTGCTTCATGCTCTTCATCTGGAAGAAGCGGATCGGGAACAGGGCCAGGGTGATGAAGAAGGTCAGAATCACGATGCACCAGCCCCAGTTGCTCACGTACTGGTTGAGCCAGCGCAGGGCATAGTAGAGCGGTTTGACGATGATGCTGAACCAGCCGAAATCGATGGCCTGGGCCAGGTCGGTCGAGATGCCCGACATGATGTCATATGACTTGGGGCCGAAGTAGACAGGGATCATGCCTGCATTGGATCCGGCAGGGAAGAAAACAGAGACGACGTGGGCTGTCTTGGCTGCGCCGTCCTTGGCGGTGTGGGACCATACACGGTTGGTCGCCCGGATCTCGGGGAAGGCGCCCATGGCCAGAGCGGCGAAGAACTTGGTCTGCACTCCGGCCCACTTGAGGCTGCCCCGGATCATCTGTTGGCCGTCCTTCTCGTCGCTGACCTTCGGTCCGTCCAGCGTCGACGTGCTCCCGCCGTCAAAATAGATGATCTGCGGCGGCGTCTGATACTGTTCGGCGGGCACCAGGTCGTGCTCGGTGAGCCCGGGACCGATCTGCACCAGCGGTGCGAGCACCTGGCCGCGATATACCACCCGGCACTGCACACCGATGACGTACGGTGAATCCGAGGCGAAACTGACGCGTTTTTCCACTTCCAGATTGGCCCGGCGGTAGGTGAAGCGGACCTGGCGGATGCTGCGCCGAGCCTCGGTGACGGTCTCCTCATCGACTTGGTAGATCAGGCGGGCGAGTTCCGTCTCCAGGTCCGGCTGGGACGGCAGGTACAATGTGAGGAAGGAACCATAGTCGGATGGCAGGACGGAGGGAATGAGCTCCACACCGCCTTTGCCGTCGTCGTGATACTTTTTCAGGACCAGGCTGCGGAGCACCGCGCCGCGGTTGTCCAGCCGGGCAGTGAAGTGCTCGGAGTCGATGGTGACCGTGCGCGGCTCCGCCTGGGTTTCGGGCATCGCCGGCGTCTGCGGGGCGGCGTCCATCGCGGGTGCCTCGGGCTGGGGGGCGGACGCCCCGGCAGGAGGCGGTGTTTCCGGCATCGGTGGTCCCGCCTGGCCTTTCTGAGCCGGCGGCACCGCCGGATTCGGCGGCGGCGTCTTCACGAAGATCATCTGATAGGCGACCAAGACGACGACGGACAGGATGATGGCCAGAATCAGACGTTTTTCCATCGGGACTCCAAGGAGCGGAATTCGCCCGGATCCACGGGATCATATCCGCCGGGGTGGAATGGGTGGCACTTGGCCAGCCGGCGCACGCCCAGCCAGCTGCCACGCAAAGCGCCGTGCGCCTGAACAGCCTGCCGGAAATATTCGGAGCAGGTGGGATGGAACCGGCAGGCGGGCGGCAGCAGCGGGGAGACGACCCGTTGGTAGGCGGTCAGCACGGCGACGAGCATGGTTCGGATCACTTGGGCACATCCTGCAGGGGCAGCCGCTCCAGTTTCAACCGGTACTCCTTTTCCAGTGCGGCATAGGTGGCCGTCGCCGAAGCCTTGCGCGCGTTGAGCACCAGGTCGAAGTGGGGTACCCCCAGCGGTTTGTTCTTCCGGAACATCTCCCGGTACAGTCGCTTCACCCGGTTGCGCACAACCGCCCCTCCGATTTTGCGGGATACCGTGGTGCCCAGGCGGTGGTACGCGAACGGATTGATCGTGTAATATAAAACGAACAGGGCCGAATCGAGTTTGACACCCTGTTCGTATATCGCCGAGAACTCTGTTTGCTTGCGGATCCGATGATATCGGGTGAACGTGTGATCCGGATCGAAAATCACGATCAGTTGCACACCAGGCGCTGGCGACCCTTCGCCCGGCGTCGGGCCAGCACCTTCCGCCCGCCTTTGGTGGTCATCCGGGCCCTGAAACCGTGAGTCTTGGCGCGGCGCCTATTGTTGGGTTGGAATGTCCGTTTCATCGATGTATGGCTCCTAATACTCGCGTTAGTGTTCGGTGGTTGATCATTACTCTCTGCAGATCAGCAGGTTGTCCGCATGCGTAGCCGCGCGAGAGGCGGTCATCGAGTGCCGGCCGGCAGCGCAACGGGCTCATTTATATACAAATGACGCCGTCCTGTCAAGCCCGGAATGCAGACCGCCGCGGACGAATGACCTTGGGTGACGCCGGGATACCGGTTTATAATGGCAACGCATGGCCAGAATCCTGATCCTGAATCCTCCGTTCATGGACGATTTCGTCCGATCGGCCCGCTGGGCGGCTCGTTCCCGCGGCCGCGTCCAGCGTCATCCCGATTACCTGCTTATCGCCACGGCCGTGCTGGAAGCAGCAGGACACGATCTGAGATTCATCGACGGCGCCGCCCTCAATCTGAAACCATCGGATATATGGGAAGCGGCGGACGGCTTTCGGCCGGATGTGGCCGTGCTGCACACCACGACGCCCTCCATATACAGCGATATCAGTCTGGCCCGATCGATCAAGGGGCGCACCGGGGCGTTCACGGTGTTGGTGGGCAACCACGTCTCGGCCGAGCCGGACGACAGCTTCCGGATCGCTGCCGGCGCGGTGGACCGAATCGTGCGGGGTGAATACGATTTCATTCTGCGCGAGCTGGTCGAACGGCCGGATGACAAGACCTTAGCCGGAATTTCCTTTCAGGGTGACGGCGGAGTGACGCACAATCCGCTGCCTCCGCCGCTGGACGTGAACGAACTGCCGTTTCCCGCCTGGCACCACGTGCGACCGGAGTGGTACCGCGACGCCGGCAAGATGTATCCCTTTCTCACGCTCCTCTCGGGGCGGGGCTGCTTCGCGCACTGCACCTTCTGTCAGGACCCCCAGCTCATGGTGGGACACCGGCTGCGCATGCGTCGACCGGAGCTGGTAGTGGACGAAATCGCGCATGATCTGTCACTGTTTCCCGGGCTGCGCGAGATCATGTTCGAGACCGACACCTTTGTGGCCTCGCGCGCCCACGTCGCGGGCGTGTGCGAGGAGATCCTGCGCCGTGACATCCGGATCGCCTGGAGCTGCAATGCCCGGGTGGACATGGACCTGGACCTGCTCCCGCTGATGCGGCGCGCCGGCTGCCGGATGCTCATGACGGGATTCGAATTCGGCACCCAGACCGCCCTGGATGCCGTCCGCAAGGGCGTGACACTGGAGCAGAGCGAGGCGTTCGCGCGCCGGTCGCATGAGCTGGGCTTCATCGTCCACGGTTGTTTCATGATTGGCGCGCCGGGCGAAACCAGGGAGTCGGCTCTTCAGACCATCGCGTTCGCCAAACGGCTGCCGCTGGACACGATCCAGATTTCGGGGATCTGCGTCTATCCGGGCACCGAGATGTACCGCTGGGCTGTTGCAAACGGCTTTCTGGTACCGAGAGACTGGACAGAGTGGATCAGCGCCGACGGCGAGCAGGTCACCCTGCTGAGCTATCCGCAACTCGCGAAATCAGAGATTGACGAGTTGATCGACCGCGGCCTGCGCGAGTTCTACCTCCGGCCGCGCCAGCTGCTCCGAATGCTTATGGCGGTGCGTTCCTGGGGAGACGTTCGGCGCAAGGCATACGGGGCGTGGAGCTACCTGCGGTACAACTTGGAACGGCTGCGGGGGAGGCGCCGGCCATGAAGGTTGCGGTAGTGGTGCCGTGTTTCAACAGCGCCCGATATATCGAGCGAACGCTTGATGCGCTGCAGCAGTTGGATTCGGGTGGGCACGAATTGGAGTTCGTGCTGGTGGACGACGGGTCCATCGACGACACGGCGGAGCGCATCAGCCGGCGGGGCGTCACGGTGATTCGGCAGCCGAACGCCGGTCCCGCCGCCGCCCGGAACACCGGTTGGCGCCGGGCTGCTGGTGAGGTGGTCTGTTTCACCGATGCCGACTGCGTTCCGCCGCCCGGGTGGGTTGTCGGTTTGCTCGCCGGTCTGGATGCCGCGGACGTGGGGGCAGTGGCCGGCGGTTACGCAGCGGCCAACGACGATCAACCGCTGGCCCGGCTCATCCAGGCTGAAATCGCCTACCGCCACCGGCGGATGCCCGCGTTCGTAAGGGCCGGGGGCACCTACAACCTGGCAGTGCGGCGCACCGTGTTGGAACAGGTGGGCGGCTTCGACGAGTCGTTCCCAACCGCCAGCGCCGAGGATAACGACTTGTCGTACCGCATTCGCCAGGCCGGTTACCGGATTGCCTTCCGTCCCGGCTGCCGGGTGGCCCATCACCACCCGGAACGGATCGGGACGTATCTCCGCACGCAATACATCCACGGCTTCTGGCGGAGCCGGCTGTACCGCAAGCATCCAACCTTCGTGTCCGGCGACGACTACACCCGGCCGCGGGACATGCTGGATGTCGTGCTGGCGATGGGGATTTCCGCAGCCGCCCTGCCGGCCGCAGTCGGCGGGCCATGGGCCGGCTGGATGGCGGGTGGCACCGCCGGCGCCCTCCTGTTGCTCGAAGGATGGGCCGCGGCGGGCGTTGCCCGCGAGGCGCGGGAATTTGGTCTGTGGCCCCTCGGCCTGGCCGCGTTTACACTTCGGGCGTTCGCGCGCATGGCGGGGTGGGTGCTCGGCTTCCTGACGCCAGGCCTCCGGAGCGGGCGGGGGAACCGCGGGAGGATGCGGCGATGATCCGGCCGTTCGATCCCCGGGAAGTGCTCTTTCTAATCCCCGCGTTCAACGAGGAGGGGAATCTCGGCGCCGTCCTGGACGAACTCCACCGCGAGTTTCCCGCGGCGACCCTGCTGGTGATCGACGACGGGTCCACCGATCGGACCGCTGCCGTGGCGCGCGCCCACGGGGCGATCGTCGTCACGTTGCCGTTCAACATGGGTATCGGCGCCGCCATCCAAACCGGAATCGCGTACGCGCTGGCCGAAGGATTCCACTGGGTGCTCCGCCTGGACGGCGACGGCCAGCATGATCCGAGCGACATTCACCGCTTCTTCGATCATCTCCGCCGTCAACCGGCGGACCTGTTGATCGGTTCCCGCTTTCTCTCCCGCGCCGGTTTTCAATCTTCCTGGCTGAGGCGGCTCGCCATCGGTTTCCTCTGCCGGCTGATCCGGACGCTGACGGGATTTCGGGTGACCGATGCCACGTCGGGGTTCCACCTGTACAGCCACCGGGCCATGCAGCGTCTCTGCCGCCTCTACCCCGACGACTATCCGGAGCCCGAGGTCATCATCATGCTGTACAAATGGAAGATGTGCGTCGACGAGGTGCCGGTGACCATGCGGGAGCGTTCCGCCGGCATGTCGTCGATCACGTTCCTGCGCTCCGGGTATTACATGGTGAAAGTGACGCTGGCCATCCTGATCGATATGATCCGCTACTGAGCCGGAGGTGCGCATGACGTTTGTCCAGATCTTCACCACGGCGATCAACGGCCTGCTCCTGCTGGCCATCATTCATTTCCTCAGGCGGGAGAAGCTGAAGGAAAAATACTCCCTCCTCTGGCTGGCCGCCATCGTCTGCATCCAGGTGCTCATCCTGTCGGAAGGCTGGCTGAACCGGCTGGCCCAGCTCGTCGGAATCTACTATCCCCCGTCGCTTGTGTTCTATCTGGCGATCCTGTTCCTGTTCGCGATTGTGCTGCACCAGGGGCTGGCGATGTCCAAACTGACCCGTCAAAATCAGGTGCTGGCCCAGCGGCTGGCTTTGCTGGAAGCCCGACTGGAGTATCGGTCGACGTTGGGAGACGAGGCGCCGCCGGCTGGGGACTGATCACTGCCCGCTGTTCTCAATCCGTTCGAAGGTTTTGGCCTGGCGGTTTTTACGGACCCGGTCCACGTCGTAGACCTCGTTGTGGAAGACGATGTGGATGCCGGCGGGGAGGAATTTCGTGGCGAACAGCGCCTCGGTGAGGTTCTGAATGCCGTCGCTGTTCTGCACCACCAGCGGCAGCATGGCGCCGGTCAGGACGATGGGGACCTTGATCTGCGGCAGGTGCGATTTGATGTAGCGGCCGGTGTCCACCATTGTGTCCGTGCCGTGGGTGATGACGATGGGCCGGCCGTCTTCCTGGAGGCGCTGGATGGTCTGGGCGATGACCTGCCGGTGCTCGTCGGTCATTTGGAGGCTGTCGATGTTCATGAGCCGCAGCGAATGCAGCCGGACGTAAGGAAGCCGCAGCGGCGGGAATTCGCGGTCGATCCAGCTCTCGATGTTGTCGATGCCGCCCTGGACCTCATCGTAGATCTTTTCGATGGTCCCACCCGTGAAGACGATGTTGATGTGATGCATCTGGCTCATAGGTGACTCCGTGGGTTCAGGATTCGGCGGGCCGGCAGAAAGAACGTGCCGCCGCGGCCGGCCATCGCCTCCAGCACAGCCAGTGGCTGCGCGGCCGCCAGCAGGGAAAAGTATAGCACTTTTCGGGTCAGCGCCAAGCGGTTGTCGCCGCGGACGGCCATCGCCACGGGGTCCAGGGCGGGAGCCAGCGACGTGGCGATCGCCGCTGCGTTGTCTCGCAGCGAGAAGAACCGGGGCGGACCGGGTTCGTAACCGGTCCGGCGGAGTAGGTCGGCCAGGGCGCGAGGCCGGAAACTCACCACGTGGCGGGGGATGTCCAGGCCGCTCCAGCGCCGGCCGAACCAGTGGCACTGCCAGCTGTCCAGGTTGGGAACCTGCAGCAGCAGGGTGCCCCCGGGCGCCAGCCAACGGCCGACGCGGGCCAGCGCGTCACCGGGCCGCGGCAGATGCTCCAGCACGTGGAAGAGCGTGATGAGGTCGTAGCTCTGTTCGGGCAGATCGGCGGTGTCGATGTCACCGGCGTGCACCCGCAGTCCGTAAGTGGCCTGGGCCGCTTGGGCGGCATCGGGCGAGACATCGAGTCCTTCGCCCACGATTCCGGTCACCCGGCGAAGCACATGGAGAAAGGTGCCGCTGCCGCAGCCCACATCGAGGACCTTCGGCGCAGGCCCCGCCAGATGCCGCCGGGCCACGTGAACATGATGGCGCAACACCGTCTCCCGGTAGACCGTCTCCAGCTTGAGCGAAAGGTCCCGTGGCCGCTCTCGGGCGATCCACCAGTAGGGGCGCGGATAGGCATCCGCGAACGCCCGGGGTTCCGGCATTGGGTGCAGGAACGCGCATCGGCAGGTCAGACAGCGGTTCAGGGTATGGACAGCGGACGTCGTGTGAAAGAGGAAATCGGAGTTCTCCAGCCAGCGGCGGGAGTCCGCAGCCCCGCAGATCGGACAGGCTGGCGGCGACGTGCTCACGGCCGGAACCGCTTCTGGAACAGGAACAGCAAGTTGCGGAAGCCGTCCCGCCACGGCTGGAGTTTGATCTCGCCCATCCGGTTCGAGAAGTTGATGGGGATCTCTCGAAATCCGACTTCCCGGTTGCGAATGGCCTCGATCTTGATCTCTTCCGAAAACGCCATCAGGTCGCTGCGGAGCCGGAACTGCTTCAGAATATCACGGTAGAAGATCCACATGCCCGACTGCGAATCGCGCACCCAGCGGAAGTAGAGCAGCGACAGGCACAGGCTGAGCACGATGTTGCCGAATTTGTGCTTGAAGGACATGGCCGCGGGATTCTGCACCGGAAACCGGGAGGCCGAGACGAAGCGGACGCCGGAGTGGAGCAGAGCCTCTATGAGATATGAAATGGCATCCACAGGGTAGGAGTGGTCGCCGTCCAGGGTGATGATGATATCACCTCGCGCGTTGGCCAGGCCGGTCTTATAGGCCCGCCCATAGCCGCGGATGCTTTCCTGGATGACCGTGGCGCCATATGATGTGGCGATGTCGGCGGTCCGGTCCGTGGAACCGTTATCGACGACAAGGATCTCGTCCACGAAATTGGGAATCTGTTTCAAGACGAGCGGAATCCCTTCCTCTTCATTGAGGCACGGGATGACCACTGTGATCCGGTTACCCTTGTACATCTGCGCTTCCTGTCAAGCTGTCCAATCTAGCAGATGGGGTGCGGAATTGCAATCCGTATTGCCGGCGGCGAAGGCGGTAAATCCCGTCCCTGCCGTGATCTGCATGTGAACTCGAACACGACGACGGGATAAAAAGCAGTTGACAGGGCCCGGAGGCGTCTTTATAATCCAGCCCTTCGCTCGGTTCTTTGGGGTTGGCGATATCGCTTCGAAGCGGTGGCCGAGGTAGCTCAGCCGGTAGAGCAGGGGACTGAAAATCCCTGTGTCGGCGGTTCAATTCCGTCCCTCGGCACCATCTTTTTACAGGGCATGCCTGAATCCAGGCGGCCCTGTTTTTATTTTTATGCAAGCCGCCGCGGGGTGGTGTCGCGGCGTGGCCCTGATGCAATTGACATCGGTGGGGGTATCGCTGACAATGTTCCCAACGTGCACCGCATCATTCGAATCGGTTCGAGGAGGTTGTCGTGAAGTGCCCCCAATGTCATGCGAGCATCGCCGAATTGGCCCGGCACTGCATGCAGTGCGGCCACAGGTTTTCGGATGACGACCTGGAGCGGATCCGGGCTTTTCAGGAATTGCGGCAACAGCTGCAGGTCGTCCGAAAGCAGGTTCGCGGGGTGTGGGAGAACCTGGACCAACTCGATGGTCGCGTCACGGCTTTGAGCGAACGCTTGGTGGCTGCCTCGGCCGAATCTCAGCCCAAACCCCAGGCAGCCGGGACGCTCACCGCGGACCAATCCGCGACACCGGAGCAGCAGCCGAAAACAGAGCCCGCCCCGGCGCCGATCGCTCCCTCCCAACAAACGCTGCACGCTGCTGCCCGGGCGCCGGAGATGGAGGTCCGCCTGGGGCAGAAGTGGATCCTGGCCATCGGTGTGATCATCATTGTTCTGGCTGTGGGGTACTTTCTGAAGTACTCCTTTGACCGAGCCTGGATCGGTCCGGCCGGCCGGGTCGCGCTCGCGTTTGTATGGGGCATCGGGTTGCTCGTTGCAGGAGAGCTCTTCCGCCGTCGGGGTTACCGGGTTTTCGGGCTCTGTCTGGCTGGCGGCGGCGTGGCGGTTCTCTATTTCGCGACATTCGCCGGTTTCCAGATCTATCAACTATTCGGACAGGCCCTTGCCTTCGGTGTCATGGTCCTGATCACGGCGCTGGGCTGCGCCCTGGCAGTAGTCTATGACAACAAATGGCTGGCGGCCCTGGCGATGATCGGCGGTTTCTTGACCCCACTCCTGCTCAGCACCGGTCAGGACAACCAGATCGCCTTGATGACCTACCTCACGGTTCTGAACCTGGGCCTCCTGGCCATTGCCTTTCGCAAGCAGTGGGCCTTGCTGAACGCTCTGGGTTTCATTTTCACGTACATCATCTACTTCGCCTGGGGTGTCAACCACTACAATGTGTCGAAGTTCTGGCCGGCGATCATCTTCCTGAACATCTTTTACCTCATCTACACCCTGATGCCCTTTGCTTACCAGTGCTTTCGCGGCCGGATCGATCGCCTGTGGGGTTTCCTGATCATCACGCCGAACTCCTTGCTCGCCTTCGGTGTGAGTTACGGGCTCATCGCCGACCGCTCGGACGGCATCTGGGCCAGCGTCGTATCGGTGGCCTACGCATTCATCTTTCTCGCCCTGGCCGCCTTCCTGGAGCGGCGGGGCCAGCGCAGCCTAGGCGCGTTCGTCGTGCTGCTGGCCAAGGCGATGTTGTTCCTGTTCATCACCGTGCCCATCATTTTCTCGGACCATTGGATCACCGTGTTCTGGGCAGCACAGGCGGTCGCGCTTGTCTGGATGGGCCTGCGGCTGGCCCGCCCCAGCTTGCAGCTCGCCGGCGCCGGTGTGCTGACCCTGGCCGGCGGCAAGCTGCTGCTCTGGGATTATCTCGACAATTTCGATCTGGATCTGGGCAGCCTCTACTTCCCGGCCGGTTACATGAGTTGCGCGGCGGACCGCTGGTTGTCCGCCGCGGTGGTCATCGGACTGACGATTGTGTTTTACCGGCTGGTGAAGTACTACCTGCCGCGTCCGGAGCATCAGGTGCTGCGCAGCACGCTGGCCACTCTGGCCGCGATCGGCTGGAGCGGGCTGCTGTTCTGCCTGCTCAACCTTGAGGTCAGCGCGTTTTTCTACGACTACCTGCCCACCGGACGGTTTGCGGCGGTATCTGTGCTCTGGAGCTTGTACTCGGTGATGCTCATGCTGCTGGGATTCCGGTGGAACCGGCCGTCGCTGCGTCGGCTGTCGCTGGCGTTGTTCAGCCTGACGATCCTCAAGGTGCTCATCTGGGACATGGCCGAAGTGAAAACCCCTTATCGTATCATCTCCTGCTTCGTCCTGGGGTTGCTGCTGGTTGGCGTATCGTATCTCTACCACCGCTACAAGGAAGTGCTCTTGGGGCCGCGGCCTGAGGGGGGCAACCCGGAGGGACAATCATGAGCCGGCATCTGCTGGTGGGCATGTGGCTGGCGCTCGCCGCCGGAACGGCGTTGGCCCAGGTGGACAGCCCCACGACGGAGCAGTTCAAATATCAGGCGGAAATTCGGGGTTCAATCCGGCGGCATGCCGTCTGCCGAATCCCACTTCCACTGGAACTGTTGTCCCGTAGCGAATCCAATTTGACCGACCTGCGGCTGTTCGACGCCGATGGGCGTGAAATTCCGTTCGTCGTCCGGTTCAGCCGCCTGCAGCCAAAGACAACCGAAGCCCCCCTCACGATCACCGGCTACGAACAGAGCCGGGGCGGCGTTCAACTGGTTGTCACGGTTCCTGAGGCGATGGGCGCTGTGAACGGGATCGAACTCACGATTCCGGAAAGGGACTTCCGGAAACAGGTCACGGTGATGGCGAACAATGCCGCCGGACCCGTCATCGGCCAGGACACGATTTATGATTTTTCATCCTACGTGGACTTGCGACGGACCCGGGTGGATTTTCCCGCCACCGATGCGCGGGTGCTGGTTCTGCGGATCACGGATTCCGAGACAATGCCGGAGAACCGCGACACTGTGCAAGTCACCGCCACGGGTCTGGAGATCATCTTCAGCCGAAGCTGGGCGAAGCAGCTTCGCATCGACACCGTCCTCGGACGATCGGTGCAGGCGGAACCTGGCGGCCCCCGCATCGACCGCTGGCTGCTGCGCCCCGTGCCGACCGCCCAGAATGCCAGCCGGCAGACGGTGATCCATGTGCCCGTGCGCCTGCCCGCCGGTCGGATACTGTTCGACGTGGCTACGCCGGTTTTCTACCGCGCAGTGACCGTAGAGAGCAGCCTCGACGGCCGCGACGGGAGCTGGCAACCATTTGCCAGCGGCACCATCTGCGCATTCCCACTCGGCGGACAGCCGGAGCGACGGTTGCAGCTGGATCTGCCGGGTACCGGTATCGCGCGTTACCGGATCGCCATCGAAAACGGCGACAGCCCGCCGCTGGAAATCCGCTCGCTGTCGTTTGAAAGCCCGACCCGGGAGATTTTCTTCGTGGCCGACGACGCGCGGCAACCGTACCGGCTGATGGTGGGCGCCCGGTCGGTCCGCGCCCCCAACTATGACATCGAACGTTTCGGTGACAGCGATGCCTGGGCCGATCAGGCCCGGAATCAGGTCACCATGGGAGCGGTCACCGGCAATCCGGACTATGACCCTCAGGCAGGCACCTCCCGCCGGGCACAGGTGGAACGGACGGTGCTTATCGCCGTGATCCTGGTGTTGGTGGTCGGTTTGGGATACTGGTTGTTCGTCCTGCTGCGGAAAGATGGCGTGGGCACTCCCTCCGGCGACAAACCCGACGCCTGAGGCTGGCTTGGTCCGCGCGCTTATTATCATCGTATATCTGGCGGCTGTCGCTGTCGCCGGACTCTGGCACGTCCGCGCCTCCCGTCGGCCCGACGATTATTTCGTGGCCGGCCGGCGGGGTGCATTCTGGCAGGTCTTCGGCAGCCTGGGAGCGACAATTGTCGGCGCCTCGGCCACATTGGGAGTTTGCGGCATGGCGGCGACAAGCGGTTTTGGCGCGTCGGCGTGGCTGTGGGGCGGTGCGCTGGGTCTGATCGTCGCCGGTTGGGCCGCGCGACGGCTGCGACAAGCCGAGACGGTCTACACGGTGCCGGAGTATTTGGGCATCCAGTTCGGTCCGCTGGTCCGGCGTTTGTCCGGGCTGCTCATCGTCACGGGCTGGATCGGCGTGATCGCCGCTCAATTGCTGGCCATCGGTTGGATTGTCGGGCCGGTGGCGGATTGCCCCGCGCCACTGGCGATGACGGTCTCCGCCTTTCTCCTTGGTGCCTATGTGACGGCCGGCGGGCAAAAATCGGTCTTGCGGACGGATCTGCTTCAATTGGGGGCGCTGACCATCGGCATCACCATGCTGGGGGTGGCGGCTTGGCGGTCGCTGGCAGCGGGAGAGTCAGCTGCGCTGTTGCAGATGCGCTGGACGGATTTCATTGCCGATCTTCCCTCCCGGGGCGGCGATTACTTATCCCTGGCTTTGGTGACGTGCATCCTGTTTGCCACAGGACCGGACATCTTTTCCAGGTTTCTCTGCGCCCGGACCGCGATGACGTTCCGTCGCGCGGCGGTAGCCTGCGGTACGCTGCTGATTCCGTTCAGCCTCTGGATCTCCGCCATCGGTGTGATCGGCGCAACGGTCTTGCCCGTTACCAGAGGGGATGCCCTGCTGCCGACCCTGACCGTCGCCGTGTTGCCCGAATGGGGGCAAGGGTTGGTGCTCGCAGGCCTGCTGGCCGCCGTCATCTCCTCGGCGGATACCTGCCTGCTGACGGCATCCTCGATCCTGGTCATGGAGGTGTCGCCGGAGTCGGCCCACCCGGATCGGGACGCTTTTCGACGCCGGATGCGCGTCGCGGTTCCCCTGGTGTTGCTCGTTGCGCTGGTTGCCGCACTCATCTACCCATCGATCATCGGGGCACTCCTGACGGGATACCAGATTTATGCCGCGGCTGTCAGTCCGCTGCTTCTGCTGGCCGTGGCCGGTCAGGGGACGCGGATTGGCAACCGAATGGCTGCCGGGCTAAGTCTGGCGGGTGCCTTGGTGGGATTCGGAGCAGTCCTGACCGGATTCAGCTGGCTGCTGGCGGTCTGGTTCGGCTGTGTCGGAGGTGGGGTGCTCGGTGCTTGGGTTATGGATTGGCAAAAAAAAAGAGCCGTCCCGAAGGAACGGCTCCATGCAGATGATTAATCCTACTTGACGTAGATTTCGACAAAGTGCTTGGCGCCTTTGTCGCCGTTCTCGGCACGGACGCGGACCTGGAACAGGCCCCGCAGAATGAACTCAGCGGTGTTCGACTTCACTGTGGCAGCCAGTTGATCATACTCGGGAGTGCCGCTGGGAATATCGGCCGCCTGAGACAGAAAATTGATGTAGGCGGCATGGCGGACGGATTCATCGGTCGGCATGGCGGAACTCAGCCAGGTAAACCGCTCGTAGTACACGATTTCCTTCTTAGTCTTGATCACGATCATTTCCTTGCCGGTGCCGACATAGGCATTCAGGTCGGGCTTCTGCAAATTCAACTTCAGGTTCAGCGATTTGGCGTACTCGGATTCTGTAAATGCGACAGTGGTCTTGCCGATCGCGGCCAGTGGGGCGATGGAGAGGATCAGTCCGATGATCATCACGGTGGCGGTCAGTTTCTTCATCATGTCTCCTCGGAAGGTTGGTTTCGATAAAAAAGAGGGTTATTTTAACTTAAAGTTTCCCGCATCAATAACAAAATTATCGGGTGATCGAGAGGAATCCGATGTCGCGGGCAGTCAGTCCTGGATGATGATTTCGTGGGTGATGGGGCAGGCCTTTTGCAACATCGCGGCAACTCCACAATATTTTTCCTGCGACAGGTTGACGGCTTTCTCCACTTTGTCACGCGCGATATTCGGGCCTGCCAGAATGTACCGGATATGGATCCGGGAAAAGATCTTCGGGTGATCGGTGGTCAGGTCGCCGGACACCTCCACCGAGAAGCGGGTGAATGAAACCCGCATCTTGGTCAGCAGACTCACCACGTCCATTCCGGTGCAACCCGCCAATCCGGTCAGCAGCAAGCCTTTGGGCCGCGGCCCCGAGTCGCGGCCGCCGTGTTCGAGGGCCGCATCCAGCCGGATGGCATGACCGTCCTGCGCGGCCGTGAACGCCAGACCTCCGTCCCACGCCACGGTTATATTCATGTCCACCCTCTCACTGGGAGTTTTGGTTGAAAACCCGCATCGAAATGTTCTCCCACAGTAACTGGGCGAACGAGATCTCGACGTACGACCGGATCGACACATAGCAGCCGCCGCAGGTGTTGTGGGCGGAGAATTCTCGAGCCATGCGGTCCTGGGTATCGAAATTGATCCGCTGGAGTGAACAGGGATTCAGGTTGCCCTCGGGTCGAACCACCATAAACCGGATGCCGGCGCTGCAGTTGGGGATGTTGCCCTCACGCATGAATCGCATAATGCCATCCAGGTTGTAATGGGAGTTTACCACCCGGCGATAGACGCCCTGGCGCCGCTTGCAGCGCGCGAACAGTTGCTCCACAGCGTCGAGGTCTTCGGCTTTGCTCACGACGTACTCGAGGTTTCGGGTGCGGAGCGGCGTGTAGATGCTGAAGCTCAGGCAGACACCCCAGCGGTCGGCCGTCTGGATGATGTGTTCAAGCTCGCCGACATTCGCCGAGGTGATGGCGGTGTTGAGCACCACATCGCCATGGCCTTCGGCGGCCAGTTGCGGGATCACCTCATCCAAGATGTCGTACAAGCCGGGGATCAGTCGGAAGTCATCATGTCGGGAATCGGGAAAGTCCAGTGAGATGGAGAACTGGTTCACCCCCGCTTCGCGGAACGCCCGGTAGCGCTCCAACGTCATCAGCGCGCCGTTGGAGACCAGGATCGTGTAAGGGAAGAAGGGATTGAGCTTGACGGCCCGAACCACATCGAGCAGGTCGTCCCGGAGGAGCGGTTCACCGCCGGACAGTTGGATCACCGGCGGGTGGAACTGGTCGATGAATCTCCGGAAGCCCTCCGGTCTCATCCGTTCTTCGTCGGGGCGGTGGCCCTCGATGTCGCAATGCCGGCAGTTGGCGTTGCAGGAGAGGGTGGTCTCAAAGGATATGACCACCGGACGGCCAGAAAAAAAGTTCCGCGTTCCGTGCCAGATCAGCTGCGGTGCGTATTTCAGGGGAATATGGGGCATGCTGTCCTCGGTTCAGGCAAATAACCGGATATGATAGTCAATGCGACCCGTAAATGCAATTCGCAATTTAGCTCAGAGGCACACACATCCGGATGTGCCTAGAAGACCTTCCGGCTGTCGAGCAGCAGGGTGACCGGGCCGTCGTTGACCAGTTCCACGTCCATATCGGCTTGGAACTCGCCGGTCGCCACCGGAACAGGGCCGAGGCGGGCCAGACGGACGAACTCGTTGTACAACCGCTCGGCCGCCGCCGGTTCCATGGCATCGGAATATGATGGGCGACGGCCCTTCCGGCAATCCCCATGCAGGGTAAATTGGGAGACGACCAACAGCTCTCCCCCCACGTCTTGGATAGATAGATTCATCTTTCCCATAGGATCGTTGAAGATTCTCAGCTCAAGTGTTTTCTTGAGAATTAATTCAGCATCGGCCAAGGTGTCGTCATGCCCTATCCCCAACAGGAGGAGAATGCCGCGGCCGATGCTCCCTGTCACCAGGCCGTCCACCCGCACCGCCGCCCGCGACACCCGTTGAACCACGGCCCGCATGAATCACGCCCTCCGGTCCGCTTCCTGGTTGGAGGCCGGCTGTTCGGCGAGGAAGCGCCGAACCTCGGCCACGAACGCCGCCACCAGGTTGTCGTTAGGTATTTTCTTCACCACTCGGCCCTTCTCCACGACAAGCGAGGCTGTCCGGCCGCAGGCGAGCCCGATGTCGGCTTCGGCCGCCTCACCGGGCCCGTTGACCTCACAGCCCATGACGGCGATCGTGATGGGCGCCTGCACGTCGGCCAGCTCCCGTTCCACCGCTTCGGTGATGGCGATCAGGTCGACGGCGGTCCGGCCGCACGAGGGGCACGAGATAAAGCGGGGACCGCGCTGCCGGATGCCCAGTGCCTTTAGAATTTCAAAACCGGCGTCGATTTCCTTTTCAGGCGGTGCAGTGAGCGACACCCGCAGGGTGTCGCCGATCCCGTCGAGCAGCAACGCGCCGATGCCGATGGCTGAAACCACCGTCCCCGCCGCCTGGGTGCCTGCCTCGGTCACACCCAGGTGCAGAGGGTACGGGACGCGCCGGGCCATGTCCCGGTAGGCGGCAACGGTGGTCGGCACATCGGACGCCTTCAGGGAGATCACGATGTCGTGAAAATCCAACTCCTCGAGCAGGGCCACGTGCCGCATGGCGCTTTCCACCAGCGCCGTCGCCGTGGGATGGCCGTGCTGTTTCAGAATGTCCCGTTCCAGAGAGCCGGCATTGACACCGATCCGGATGGGCACCTGTCGGGCCTTGGCCTCTTCGACTACTCGCCGTGCTTTGTCGCGGCTGCCGATGTTTCCAGGATTGATGCGGATTTTATGGACGCCGGCGGCGAGCGCCGCGAGGGCCAGCGTGTGATCAAAGTGTATGTCCGCCACCAGGGGAATATGGATCTGGCGGACGATCTCGCCGAGCGCCGCCGCCGCCTGGGCGTCAACTACCGCGCAGCGGACCAGGTCGCACCCGCGCGCCTCCAGACGATGAATCTGGGCCACCGTGGCGGCCACATCCCGCGTGTCGGTGTTGGTCATCGACTGCACCGAAACCGAAGCGTCGCCGCCGACGCCGATGGAGCCGATCCGAACAGGACGTGACGGCCGCCGTTGGATGCGCACGATAACGCCTCATTCCACCGCTTTCAGGATATCCAAGATGATCACCACGCCCATCAACGCAGCCAGCATCAGAAATCCGATCTGGACTGCCCGCTCCTTAAGACGGAGGGGCAGGTCGCGGCGCAGGATCATCTCGATCAGCAGGATGAAAATCATGCCGCCATCCAGGAGCGGTATGGGCAGGAGGTTGACCACCGCCAGGTTGACGCTGATCAGTGCGATGAAACTGAAGACGACCGTGAGCTTCAAGGTCTTCACCGCCTCGCCGGAGGCTTCGGCGATGCCCAGAGGGCCGGACAGCTGGCGCATGGACAGCCGCCCGCTGACCACCTTGCCCAGGACCCGGTATGTCATCACCACGAAATTATAGTTGTCCTGCAGCGACCTGCGGAGCGATTCAAGCAGGCCGTAACGCTCCTCCAGGCGGTCGATGACGATGGTGAAGCCCAACACCCCGCGACGGGGCTCGTCTTTGGAAAGCGCCGGCCGGCCGGCCAACGTGACCAGATCCTGACCGCGCTTCACCGACAGAGACACCTCGCGGTCCACACTGCGCTGGATGAGGCGGGAAATGTCCATGTACCCTCTGGCGGTGTACTGTCCGTCGGTGGCCTCGAGGATCTCGTCACCCGGCCGCAGGCCGATCCGTTGAGCGGGAAATCCATCGGCCACCGAGGCGATGCGGGTGGGGATCATGGGCAGAATGCCTGTGATTTCCGACGGATCCTGAAGCGTCTCGGCCAGGACGATCGAGGTGCTCCGAGTCTGTCCGTCACGCTGGTAACGCAGCGGCACGGTCTGCTTGGAAAAAGTGATGGCCAGCAACTGGAAATCGGCCCAATCCCTGACCGGGCGTTCGCCCAACGCGATGATCCGGTCGCCCACGGCCAGTCCGGCCGCCTGGGCGGGGGACCCGTCCACAATATGACCCGCCACCGCGTCGTCGTGATAGAAAGTCGGCAACTCGATGCCCACCATGTAATTGATGGCCACCAAAGTGACCGCCAGGATGATGTTCATCGCAGGACCGGCCAGCATGACCATGATCCGCTGGTAACGTGGCCGGGCAAGGAATTCGTTTGGATCGCCCGACAACTCCTCGCCGAAGTACTCGCCGGCCATCTTCACGTATCCGCCCAGGGGGATCAAGCTGATGCGGTAATCCACCCCGCCGCGGCTGAATCCACAGAGCCGCTTGCCGAAACCGAGCGAGAACACTTCGACCCGGATGCCCAACAGTCGGGCCACGATGAAGTGACCCAGCTCGTGCATGAAAATCATGAGCCCCAGGATCAGGATGAAGGAGACGGCGTTGATCAAGTAATCCATTAATATCCAACCTAAGCGGAATGGTGGGACCGGATCATCTGCCGCGCGACGGCCCGGGCCTGCCGGTCCACCTCGATGACCTGGTCGATGTCGTTCAGGGGCGAGCGGGCCAACGTCGCCATGGTGTGACGGATGACCTTGGGAATATCCGTGAACGCGATCTGATGGTGCAGGAACGCTTCGACGGCGATCTCGTTGGCGCCGCTGAGCACCGCCGGCAGGCTGCCGCCCGCTCGCAGCGCGTCATAAGCCAGCGCGAGGCACGGGAACTTGTCCGGCTCCGGCTCATGGAATTCCAGCGGTGAAGCGGCCAGTAGATCGAGTTCGGCATCGCCGCAGGCCGTGCGTTCGGGAAAATTCAGGGCGTAGCGGATCGGCAGCTTCATGTCGGTCCGACCCATCTGGGCCAGGATCGAGCCGTCTACGAACTCCACCAGCGAATGAATCGTCGACTGCGGGTGGATCACCACCCGGATGGCGTCAGGCGGCAGGCCGAAGAGCCAGTGCGCCTCGATGACCTCGAGGCCCTTGTTCATCATGGTGGCGGAGTCAATGGTGATCTTGGGCCCCATCCGCCAGGTCGGATGCCGAAGCGCCACATCCGGCGTGATGGCCGCAAAATCCTCCACTGGTGTCCGGAAAAACGGGCCGCCGGAAGCTGTCAGCCAGATTCGTTTGGCGTAGCGGATCTGGTCGCCCTGCAGGCACTGGAAGATCGCGTTGTGCTCGCTGTCGACGGGCAGCAAACGGACGTGCTGCGCCCGGGCGGCGGTGATCATGAGTTCGCCGGCGGCCACCAGGGTTTCCTTGTTGGCCAAGGCGATGTCCTTGCCGGCCATGATGGCGCGGTAGGTCGGCATCAGGCCGGATACGCCCACCATGGCCGCAACAACCAGTGCGGTGTCCGGTGCGGTTGCGACGACGACGGCGCCTTCTGTGCCCGTCAGGATCTCGGGCAGCGGAACACCGGCCGCGGTGCGTTCCCTGAGAGCGGCGGCCAGTAACGCCCCGGCGCTCTCGTCCTGAACGGAAACACGCCGCGGCCGAAATTCCAAGATCTGGTCGGCCAGGCTCTTCGTATTGCGTCCGGCGGACAGACCGGTGACAAAAAACCGGTCGGGTTGGGCGCGCAAGACGTCCAGCGTGCTCCGGCCGATGGAACCGGTGGATCCGAGGATGGCGATGCCTTTCTTATCCGAGTGTGACATAACCGGATGCGATGCACCATTGCACGGCGTAGTAGAAGGGCGGCGCCGTGAAAATCAACGAATCCAGGCGGTCCAGCACGCCACCGTGCCCTGGAATGATCTGCGAAGAATCCTTGACTCCCGCCGCGCGTTTGAATTGGGATTCGAGCAGATCACCCACCTGGCCCCACGCTCCGACGGCACCACCCAGCAGCAGCAGCGGCCAGAGCGACTGAGACGGCGGTAGCCACCACCAGGCAGCCAAACCGACCCCCGCGCTTCCGAGCACTCCGCCGATGGCGCCCTCAATGGTCTTTTTCGGGCTGATCCGCGGTGCCAGCGGGTGGCGGCCCAGCCAGGTTCCAATGAAATAGGCAAAGGTGTCGCCCACCCATTGAATCAGCAAGAACGCCATGAGCATGCCGGCGCCGCAGGCGGGGTCAATCCTGAACCGTATGTCCACGACGAAAGAGAAAAGCACGAACAGGTACAGAAATCCGGCACTCGGCCACACCAGCCGGCTGACGATCTCCTCGTTCCGCTTGCTGGACCAAACAGCCAGGCCGCCCGCGATCAAGAAAAAGGTTACGACACCGGCCACGCGATGATCGGTGAACAACGGATGGACCACGGCGAATCCGCAGAAACCGGCCGCAGCCATCGTTGGCCAGAAGCCGGGCGATCGATCCAATCGACCGTTCCGCAACAGCAGGAACTCGCCGAAGGCGATGAGGCAAATGAGCGTGACGGCCGCGCTGAAGACGATGGGCGGCGCGAAGAACCCGGCGGCGATGACCAGGGGAATCAGGACGAGTGCGGAGAGGATGCGCGTGATCATGAAACTAGGACGATGTTTCGCCGGCAAGCCCGCCGAATCGGCGCTCGCGCTTTTGGAAGTCCAGCACCGCCTCCAGGAAATGGCGCTGGCGGAAATCCGGCCAGAGGGTGGGGGTAATGTAAAACTCGGTGTAGGCGATTTGCCAGAGGAGGAAGTTGCTCAGCCGATACTCACCGCTGGTCCGGATCAGCAGATCCGGATCCGGAAGTTCATCGGTGTAGAGGTTTCGAGCGATATGCTCGACATCGATGGCCTCGGGAGACAGGGTGCCGGCTTGGACCTGCCGGGCGATGGCGCGGACCGCGTCTATCAGTTCGGTTCGACCGCCGTAGTTCAGGGCCAGGCTGAGTTGCAGCCCGCGATTGTTCGCCGTCCGGGCCGCCGTCTCACGGAGCAGATGCCGAACCGGGCCTTCCATCTCGTCCAATCGCCCAATCGCCCGCAGGCGGATGTCGTGTTTCAGGAGCGTGCCCAATTCGGTTCTCAGGTAATGCTTGAGCAGGCGCATGAGCTGCTGCACTTCCGTTTTGGGGCGCTTCCAGTTCTCTACGGAAAACGCGTAGAGGGTCAGATAACGAATGCCCAGTCGAGCGGCGGTCTCGATGACTTGCTTGACGGAGTCCGTGCCGGCCTTGTGGCCTTCGATGCGGGGCAGGTTGCGAGCATTGGCCCAGCGGCCGTTGCCGTCCATGATGATCGCCACATGGACCGGCAAACTGTTCGCATCGATGCGCTGCAGCAGCTGCGCTTCGGCAGAATCCGGTTCCATGACGCCTTCGAATGATTTCCAAAGCATGTTGTATCCGGTTGGTGGGCCGGGGGAGCCGGAGTTCAGGCCGCCACCGGCTCGGCCGTTTCTCCCTGCTTGAGGACCTCGAGCGCTTTTTCCAGCTGTTTGGCGTACACGGTGTCGATGTACTTTCGGTAGAGTGGGTAGGCTTCCTGTCCCGTGGCCATCTCGTAGTCGATGTAGAGCGACACCGCGAAATCCGCGGGCGGCGATTTGATACCGGGCTTGACTCCCGCCAGGTTGGCTTTCGTGTTCATGATGGGTCGGCCGGCGGGCGTGATATACCGAATGTGGGTGATGTAAAGCGCCGAGCCATCAGCCAGGTCGATGAATTTTTGTTCGGATGCGGTGCCGTTGGTTTTCTGTCCCACGAGGGTGCCGCGCGCGTTGTCCTGGATCGCGGCGGCCAGCACCTCGGCCGGTCCGCTGGTAAAGCCGTTGGCCAGTACCACCAGGGGTCCGCGGAAGAGGGTGTCGTCTTTCGTCGCGGTGATCAACGTCTCCTCGACCGAATTGCCGCGCCGCCGGGTGATCACGCCTTCGTCCAGCAGCATGTCGGCAATGCGCAGGGCGGGTTCGTAGCAGCCGCCGGAGCAATCGCGCACATCCAACACCAACTGCTTGACATCGCTGCTGATCAGCGTGTTGAGCGCCCGCTGGAAATCATCCGCGGCCGCCGGATGCAAATCCACCAGACGGATGTAGCCAGTTCCGGCTTCCAAAATGCGCGTTTCGGGCTGCGGCGGCTGGATCACATCCAGCCGGACGACCAGTTCGTGAAGTTCCTCCTCACGGCCGCGGACGACGCCCAGTTTGACAGTCTGGCCCGCGTCGCCCCGAAGCATCGCCAGAGTGACGGGGTAACTCTTCTCGCTGACTCCCTGGCCATCGATCTCTTCGATGATGTCGCCGGGGAACAGGCCGGCTTTTTCCGCGGGTGAGCCGGGCAACACCTGGAGAATCCGATAGTAACCGGCTCGGGCGGAGAGCACGATGCCCAGTCCGCCTTTCTTTTCCTGGCTGGCGCGTACAAAGCTCAGCTCGTCGGGATTGAGGTAAGTTGAGAATGAGTCCACGCCGCCGGCCAGGCCTTTCAAGGCATTCTCCGTCAGCGGTTTCATCTGTGGTTTCTCGACATATTCGTCTTGAATCTTCTTCAAGACGTCGTTGAATAGGGAGATGTTCTGGTACGTTTCGTCCTTGGCCACCACGCGGCCGAGGAAGCCGCCGACCACGACATAGACAACCACCACGGCGGAGAGTATCAGCACCATCAATTTGCCACGCTCGATCATGAAACCTCCCGGGTTCTGGCGCAGGAATTATACTAGAAGCTGTTGATAGATAAAAGGGAATTTGTCGGGCGCACCGGGCCATGTATAATGGCTTGCCGGAGGATTGGAGGACGGTGTGAGATACCTGGCTCTAGATGTGGGTGACAAAACCATCGGGTTGGCGGCTTCCGATCCCACCGGGTGCCTGGCCCGCCCCGTCGGCACCCTGAAGCGAACGGATGCGGATTCGGATTTCGCCGCACTCCGGTGCACCGCCGACGATTTGGAGGCCGAAACCATCGTCGTCGGCTACCCCGTCCGGATAGACGGACAGGCCGGAGAAGCCAGCCGCCGGATGGACCGGTTCGCCCGGCGCCTCCGCGGCCGTCTGGACCGGCCGGTGCTGGGTGTCGACGAGCGCTATTCATCGCTCGAAGCTGCTGAATGGCTCGCCGGCCGGACATCCCGAAAACAGAGGTTCGACGAGCACGCTCTGGCTGCGGCGATGATTCTGCGACGATTCCTCGAGGAGGGGGATGCCGTTGTCATGGCGCGGTGGTAACAGACTGTTAGTGTTGACTGCCCTGGCGATCGGCATCACCGCGGCTCTGTGGCTCATCAGCGAGGTGCGCACAGGGTATACCTTCCTGTTTCAGACCCCGTATCAGGGATATCTGGCAAAAGCGGCGATGGTCCGACTGGATCCCGGCATTAGCGCCGAGTCTGCAGCGACCCGGCTGGAAGCGGCCGGAGTCATCGCCAGCGCCCGGGTCTTTATCCGATACCTGAACTGGCAGGAATGGACGCATCGGGTGCAAGCGGGGACCTACCGATTTGAGCGTCCGATGACGCTGCCCGATGTGGCCCGACAGGTGGTGCGAGGTGAGGTGTCGCGCAACACGGTGACCCTGCCTGAGGGGTGGACGGCGTCGCGCATGTTCCGGGAGTTGGAGGCGGCCGGGATCGGCCGGTACGGCGTCTATCGGCAGTTGTGGGCGGATCCCCGACGGGTGGCCGATATCGCGCCCGAAGCGACGACGCTCGAGGGATATCTCTTTCCCGATACATACGAGGTGCCCGCAGGCGTGTCGGAGGATGCGATGACGGGGATCATGGTGAGGCGCTTTCGGCACGTTGCGCTTCCGCTGATCCAGGCACGCAGCGCCCGAAACCGCCGGACTGTTCACCAACTGGTGACGCTCGCCTCACTGGTCGAAAAGGAAGCCGGATCGCCCGACGAGCAGCCGCTCGTGGCGTCGGTTTTCGCCAACCGGCTGGATTTGGGGATGCGCCTCCAGTGCGATCCCACCGTGATCTATGCCGAATGGCTAGCCGAAGGCGAGTGGGACGGCGAGATCAATCGGAGCGACCTGTCCCGCCTGTCACCGTACAACACCTACCTGAACAGCGGACTGCCCCCGGGCCCCATCGCCAATCCAGGACGGGGTGCCATTCTGGCGGCGGTTGAGCCCACCCCAAGCCGATACCTCTATTTCGTATCGATGAACAACGGGCGGCACCTCTTCTCCGACAACTTGCGCGAGCACAACCGGGCGGTCCATAAATACCAGCGCTAAACCGGCTGAGCCCCGCCGCGACAGACGCAGCGGTCTTGAAGATGGTGTGTCAGAGGGCAGGGCGGCGATGTCCGGCTCGATCAGCACTCGATGGGATGCTTCGGCTCGTCAGTGTTCTCGGCTTGGAATGACGGGGTGATGGGCATCAGAATGTTCACCTTGGACAGCTCCATCCAGGTGAAGATGATGCGGCTGATGACCGTCCAGTTGGACAGCACGGCGATCACCCACAGCACGTGCTCCACGCGGTAGAACCAGGTGCCCAGGATCAGCAGCACCACGCGCTCCGGGCGTTCCAGAAATCCCACCTTGCACTTATCGATCAGACTTTCGGCGCGGGCGCGGGTGTAACTGGTCATCATGGAGCCCATGATGCAGATCCCCACCAGCACCACGTAGGTCATGCGCGGCATCTTGCCGAAGTAGATGATCAGGCCCAGGTAGAGTACGATGTCGGAGTAACGGTCGATGACGCTGTCGAAGAACGCGCCGAATCTCGTTGCCGTGCCGGTCAAGCGGGCCACCGCGCCGTCCAGCATGTCCATGGCGCCGGCAATGAAGATGATGGTGCCGGCGATGCCGAACTGGCCTTTGGCGAGGTAAAAAGCGGCCACGATATTGATTACAAAACCCAGCAGGGTGATCAGATTGGGATTGACCTTGATTCGACCGAGAGCGGATGTGAGTTTGGTCAGCAGGAATTGCCCGCCGGCGCCGATGGTTCGCGTGAATGAAAGCATCGTGTCCTCGACAAGTGGCCAACATACTGGAATTACAGATGAATTGCAACATGAAAGTTGTGCCGCACGAGGGCGGCATCTCAATGAAGGGTCATTTGGATTTGACAGGTCCGCCGGACGGTGGGATAATCCAGAAACTGTTGAATATCAACATGCTAACTTGCGGAGTCGGCATGCCTGAACAGCACAATCTCCCGCTGATATTGGCCATGTCCGGAATGATCCCCTGGATCCTCGCTTTCGTTGTCATGGGGCTGGCTGTCCTCGCCGGCTGGCTCGAGCGGAAGCGGCGCGAAATGGAACGGCGGCAACAGGCAACGGAAAAGCAGATCGGTGAGTTGACGGTGGAGTTGAGTTTTCGGGAGGCTCTCTACGATCAGAGCTGCGCCATCATCAGTGACGTGGACCGGGCCACCCGGCGGCTGCCGGAAGTGTTCGATGAAATGGGGCGGATTCTCCGACTGCCGTATGCCGCATTCGTGTTGAGGGATTCGGTGACGGGACAAGTGTTGGACCATCAATATCCGGCGGACCGGTTGGATGCCGCCCGGCTGGTGGAGCGCATCCTGAGCCAGGCGGGACCGGCGCCGGAGGCCGCCCCGGAACCCGTGCGCTTGCCAATCGGTTGGGAAAGCGGCTTGACCCTCGAAGAGGGGAAGAATGTGTTTCAGTCGGTGACACTCTGTCCCATTGTTCATGCCGGCGAGACGGTCGGTGGGGTGTTGCTGGCACTCCCGTCGGATGCCATTGAACGCCGGGAGAGAGATCTGGTGCGAATCGGCAAAATCGTTGAAACGCTTTTCGCCTACCGCACGTTGCAGAACGAGTTGGCCCGGCGGTCGGAAGAAGCCGATACGGTCTCGGCCTTCCTCAGTGAGATTGCGGTGTTCGCCGCACTGGACAAGGTGATGGAGGCGTTTCACCGCTATCTCCAGGAGACCTACCCGAACGCGACGGTCACCCTGCTTTTGGAGACAACCGACGGCGGGATCGAGGTCCGCCACGGTGACATGCTGGAGCAACCTCTCATCCTCTCATTGCTGCCCAGCGTCCGGCAGGAGCTCGAAAAAGGCAAGCAGCTGCTGTACGCCTCTGATGCCTTCGCCCTGATGAAGAAGTATCCGCTGCCCTCGCCACCAAAGAACGTGCAGTCCGTGCTGGTAATCCCGTTGGTGACGTTCAAGCATATCTTCGGTTACGTGGTTTTGGAATCCACCCAACCACAATTGTTCCACGCGGCATCGCTGAGCACACTGTTGCGCCTGGTGGAGATGGGATCGTTCGTGTTGCGAAAAACCTTGTATTACCAAGGGGAGATGGACAAACTCAACGCAGAGATCAACCGGTTGAGTCAGGCCGGCAGCCGGCAGGCGATCCAACTGTCCGAGCTGGAGATGGCGCTGCGTGAAGCCACAGAATTCAACACGGTGTACGCGGTCGGCCAGTCCATCCGCGTTCATCTGGCCAGCCTGCGCGGTTTCGTCCAGATGCTCGAGGATGGAGTCAAGCGGAGCCTGCGCGATGCCTATGATCCGCTCCTGTTCCGCAACTGCGTCGTCGAAATCGAGAAGGTCGAACGCAGCCTGCAGAAACTGGACCTCACCCGGGTGATCACCGATCGGGATTATCCCCTCAAGATCCAGCCGGTGGCCTTGATGTCCGCTCTGGACAGCGTGTTCGTCGCGATCCGGTCCAAAACCGTGGCGAAGAGCGTCGAGATCGACGCCCGGTTTGACGCCCGGCTGGGGCAGGTGATGCTCGACGAGGAACTCACATTGCTGGGGCTCCGGCTGTTCCTCGATCGGCTGCTCGATTTCGTCTCCGGCGGCAAGCTGCAGGCGGTCGGTCTCGCCCACGAAAATGCCGCGCCCGAACTCATGATCCGCTTCAATCCCCCGACGGGCGCCCGGAGCAACAAGGACAAACTCGCTGCCTTCGATGTGGCTCGGGACTTCCATTTCGTCCTGCTGAACCGGCTGATCGCCCGGCAGCGCGGTCAGCTTGATTTCGAGCTCACGGATGCCGGCGGATTTCTGCTGCGCATCGTCTTTCCCGAGGGCCAAGCACCGGCCAAGGATAAATGATGGCCTGTTTTCAGATCGAAACCGTCGTCGTGGGCCCGCTCGAGGTGAACTGCTATCTCATCGGTTGCCTGGAGACCCGGCACGCCGCGATAATCGATCCGGGGGCGGACGGCGGCCGCATCGTGGACCGTCTGCGCGCGTTGGATTGGCGCCCGGTCATGATGATCCACACGCACGGCCATCTGGACCACTGGGCCGCGGCTGCTGACGTGGCGGACGCCTTTCCCGTGGTCGGGCATCTGCATCGCCACGACGAGTACCTCCTCACCGCTCCGGACATCTTCGGCCTGGCCCCGCTGCTGCAGGCGCGCCCGTGCCCGGAACCGCGCGCATGGCTCGATGACGGCCAGCAGCTGGTGGTGGGCCGCTTGGCCATTCGGGTGCTGCACACTCCGGGACACACCCCGGGTGGGTGTTGCCTGCTCCTGGACACAACCTGCTTTTCAGGCGACACGCTGTTCGCCGGCGGCATCGGCCGGACCGACCTGCCGGGCGGCGACGAAGCCGCGTTGCTCTGTTCCATCCGAGACCGGATCCTCACGCTCCCTCCGGACACGCGGCTGCTGCCGGGACACGGTCCGGAGAGCACCGTGGCGGACGAAATTCACTTCAATCCCTATATCGTGCTCTGAGCATGAGCCGGGATCTTCTCGCCGAGTTTTTGCAGCACCTGACCGTTGAAAAAGGGTTGGCCCCGAATTCCGTCGCGGCTTACCGCACGGACCTGCGGCGATTTCAGCGCTTTCTGGAGGGGCGCAACCGGGAGCTGACCCAGACCGAGCGGGTGGACCTCCTCGCCTATCTGAAAGAATTGTACGCCACAGGGTACAAACCGTCTTCGGTGGCCCGAGCCGTGGCCAGTTTGCGGGGATTGTTCCGATTTCTGGTTGGGGACGGGCACATGGCCGGCGATCCCGCCGAATTGCTGGAGGCGCCCCGGCGCTGGCATACGCTCCCGAAGTACCTGAGCCCGGCCGAGGTGGATGCATTGTTGTCACAGCCTGATCCGGTGTCACCGGAGGGGCTGCGGGACAAGGCGATGCTGGAACTCCTTTACGCCACCGGGCTGCGGGTGACAGAACTGGTCAACGCCAAGGTGTCCGACGTCAATCTGGAGATCGGCTACATCATCTGCCTCGGCAAGGGGAGCAAGGAGCGGATCGTTCCGGTGGGCGATCAGGCCCGGGATTGGGTGCAACGGTACATCCGCGAAGCCCGCAATCTGCTCATGAAACAGCCGGAGCCCTACCTCTTCGTCAATCGGTTCGGCCGACGGATGTCCCGGCAGGGATTCTGGAAGAACATCAAACGTTACGGCCGTGACGCGGGGATCATGAAAAACATCACCCCGCACCTGCTCCGGCACTCGTTCGCCACCCACCTGCTGGAGAACGGGGCCGATCTTCGATCGCTGCAGCTGATGCTGGGGCATGCGGATATCGCCACCACCCAGA
>JAAYUB010000123.1 GCA_012517875.1 Acidobacteriota bacterium
CTTCATCTGCGAAAACAACCAGTACGGCATGGGCACGGATTTCCGGCGCGTGTCCGCCGTCCACGACATGCATGCGATGGGATGCGCCTACGGCATCGAAGGGCGGCTGGTGAACGGCATGGACGTGCTCGCCGTCTACGACGCCGTCCGGGAAGCCGCCGGCCGCGCCCGCGCCGACGGCGAGCCCGGCTTCATCGAGGCGCGCACGTACCGCTACCGCGGCCACTCCATGAGCGACCCGGCCAAGTACCGGACCAAGGAGGAACTCCAGGCGTACAAAGAGCAGGACCCGATCCTGATCCTCAAGGCGCGGCTGGAGCAGGCGGGCTGGCTGGAACCGGCCGCCTACGAGGCGCTGGACGCGGAATGCAAGGCGGTTTGCGAGGCGGCGGCCACGTTCGCCGATCAGAGCCCGATGCCGCCGCTGTCCGACTTGTTCAACGACGTGCTGGTGTAAGGGAGAGCGCGCAATGCCCATCATCACGATCCGCGAAGCGATCCGCCAGGCCATGGACGAGGAAATGGCTCGTGACGACCGCGTCTGCCTCATCGGCGAGGAAGTGGCCGAATACAACGGCGCCTACAAGGTCAGCCAGGGACTCTGGGAGAAATACGGCTCCCGGCGGGTGGTGGACACGCCCATCGCCGAAGAAGGGTTCGCCGGCCTCGGTGTGGGGGCGGCCATGACGGGGCTGCGGCCCGTCGTCGAGTTCATGACCTTCAATTTCGCCTTGATGGCCATCGACCAGGTGATCAACAACGCCGCCAAGATGCTCTACATGTCGGGCGGCCAATTCCCCGTGCCCGTCGTGTTCCGCGGGCCCAACGGCCCGGCCGAGTACCTGGCGGCCCAGCACTCGCAGGCGCTGCAGAGCTTCTTCGCCCACGTGCCGGGATTGAAGGTGGCGGCTCCGTCCACGCCGTACGATGCCAAGGGGCTCCTGAAATCGGCGATCCGGGACGACAACCCCGTCATCTTCCTGGAGGCCGAGTTGATGTACGCCTGGACCGGCGAGGTGCCCGACGAGGAGTACCTCGTGCCCCTCGGCCAGGGGGTGGTGCGGCGCTCCGGACGCGACGTCACCGTCGTGAGCTTCTCCAAGCCCATGCGGGTCGTGCTTGAGGCGGCCGACGCCCTGGCGGACGAAGGGATCGACGCTGAGGTGGTGGACCTGCGGTCGCTGCGGCCGCTGGACGACGCGGTGGTGTGCGAATCGGTGCGCCGGACCCATCGCTGCGTCGTGGTGGACGAGGCCTGGCCGGTGGCCAGCGTCGGCTCTCATCTGGCCTGGCTGGTGTCCCGGACCTGCTTCGACGATCTGGACGCTCCGGTGGAGTGCGTCGCCTCGGAGGACGTCCCCATGCCGTACAACCACCGCCTGGAACTCGCGGTCCAGCCGTCCGCGGAGAAGATCGTCCGGGCGGTGAAGCGGGTGATGTATCGCGAATCCTGAACGGTTCCGGCCGGCAGGCCGGGCCGGTGAGACCATAGGAGTGCACCACATGGCCGAAAAACTGCTGATGCTGGCGCTGTCCCCCACCATGGAGCATGGCACCATCATCCGCTGGCTGAAGCGGGAAGGGGATACGGTGGCCGCCGGCGAGGTGATCTGCGAGGTGGAGACCGACAAGGCCACCATGGAATATGAGTCGACGGCCGACGGCGCCCTCCTCCGGATTCTCGTCCCCCAGGGCGGCGAGGCCCGTGTGGGCGACCCCATCGCAGTGGTGGGCCGGCCGGGTGAGGTAATTGAGTCACTGCCGGCCGAGTCGCCGCAGCCGGCGGCGACGCCGGTGCCGGCCGCGACGGATGCGTCCGCCGGATCGCTGGCCCCGGTCGGCGTCGCCACCCCGTCGGTGACCGCGCCGACGCCCCCGGCGTCCGACGGGCGGGTGAAAGCGTCGCCTCTGGCGCGCAAGCTGGCTGCCGATTCGGGGCTCGACCTGCGTGTCGTTAACGGTACGGGTCCGGGCGGCCGGATCATCAAGCGGGATGTGGAGCAGGCGCTGGCCGGAGGCGGCGCCGCCGTGCCACCGGCCGCGCCGCCGCCGGTGGCCGACCAGACGGTGCCCGTGACGCAGAAGCGGCGCGTGATCGCGCGCCGGCTCGCCGAATCGAAATTCAGCGCACCGCACTACTACCTGAAGCTCTCCGTGGACATGGCCCTGATCCTGGAGGCCCGCGAGGCGCTGCGGCATCCAGATGGGAACAAGCTGTCGCTCAACACCTTTCTGATGCGCTTCGCGGCGGAGGCGCTCCGGCGACATCCCATGGTGAACGCCACCTGGGGTGAGAACGCCATCACCCTCAACCCGCGGGTCGACATCGGCCTCGCGGTCGCCCAACCCGACGGTTTGATCACGCCGGTGGTGCGCGACTGCGGCGGCAAGGGTCTGCTGGCGATCGACCGGGAGCTGCAGGAGTTGGTAGGGCGGGCGCGCGCCGGCCGCCTGACGCCCGAGGAGTACACCGGCGCCACGTTCTCCATCAGCAACCTGGGGGCGTTCGGCATCGAGGAGTTCACCGCCATCATCAATCCGCCCGGATCGGCCATCCTGGCGGTGGGTGAGATCCGGCGCCAGCCGGTGGCCGGTCCGGGTGACGCGCTCGTGGTCCGCCCGCTGATGAAGCTGACGCTGTCGTGCGATCACCGGGTCGTCGACGGCGCCGTCGGCGCCGCGTTTCTGAAAGAGCTCAAGGGGCTGATGGAGAATCCCATCCGCCTCATGGTCTGACGTCCGATACCCCGTCGCGAGGAAGACTGCCATGTGCCCGCCGCCCAAGCTGCCGCCCGAATCGATCCAGGCGCTGTTCGACGAAATGGAAAATTTCCAGGACATCGCCGCCCAGCTCAAACCTCTGCCCGGGGAGCTCCCCGTTCTGGATGGCATCGACATCTACGGCGAGGTTATCCCGTGCTCGGGTGCCATCGGCGGCGACCACATCATCTACATCGATTTCAAAAAACGGTTTGACCTGGCTGCGCGGATCCGCCGGGCCCAGGCTGCCCGCCGCTGGCGCGTGGCGCGTCGGCTGGAGGAGAATTACCGCCAGGCGGGCATCCTGCTCGCCGACGTCGCCGGGCACCGGATCACCGATGCGCTCCTCACGGCGATGCTCCACCAGGCGTTCCTGTTGGGGGTGCAGTACGAACTCGAGATCAGCGGCACCATCACGGTGCGCCTGTTCGAGTTCATCAACAAGCGGTTTTACCAGTCGTCGGCCGTGGGCAAGTTCCTCACGATGATTTACGGGGAGATCAACGAGCAGGGCCGGTTCCGGTTCATCTCCGCGGCGCATCCGCCGCCGAAGATCTTCAGCTTCGAGTTCGACCGGTTTGTCGAGATTTCCGAGGACCGCCTCGTCAGCTTTCCGCCCATCGGCACCGTGCCGCTGCGGGATGACGTGGATGTCCGCCGCCACTCTAGTCTGCTGGGGCACAAGGACCAGTACACCGTGAACGAGATCAGCCTGCTGGGTCACCAGGACATCCTGCTTCTGTACTCCGACGGCTTGTCCGAACATGAGAACGCCGCCGGTGAATCGTATTTCCCGGCGCACCTGGAGGCGCGGCTCCGCGAGGTGAAACATCTCAAAGCGCCGGAAATCTGCGCCGCGCTGCGCGAGCACCTGCTGGCGTTCGGCCAACCGGCCGACGACGTCAGCTTCATCGTCATCAAGTGCCAGTGACCGCTCCGGCTGCCGCTCGAGTCGCCGGATCATCCGGCAGCAAACGCCATGCCCCATGAAGCGCCCGACAACCAGCGAACGACCGAACGCCTGCGGCGTCTCGACACCGACGCGGCGCTGCGCCGCCGCATCCGGCCGCTGTGTCGCCTGGCGCCCGGCGGCGTCTGGGAGGACCCGGAGCGCGGCCACCGCGTCGGTGTGCTTGACGCCGCGTGCGGCGCCGATGTCACCCGGATCATGGGGGACGGCCGCGCCCGCTTGGTCATCGCCGATCCGCCGTATAATTTAGAGCTCGGCGGCCGCCGCAGCGGGGCGTTGGGCAAACGGTCGCTGACCGCCTACCTCGAGTTCAGCCGGCGGTGGGTGGAGCAGGCGGCCGCCATGTCTGCCGACGACGCGCATTTGTACGTCTGGCTGGGCGCCGACTGGCGCAACGGCTATCAGCCGCTGCCCGACTTCATGCTCCTGATGCGGGAGCAGCCCGGATTCGTCCCCCGCAATTTCATCACGCTGCGCAACCAGCGTGGCTACGGCACCCGCACCAACTGGATGTGGGTGCGGCAGGAGCTGCTCCACTACGTTCGCGGCCGGCCGTTCTTCCAGGTGGTGTACACGGATGTTCCAAAGACGCTCGGCGGGTATTACAAGGACATCGGCGGCCGGCGGACCCACAACCTGGAACGCGGGCTGGCGCCGACACTTAGGGCGGGCAACGTCTGGGTGGACATCCAGCAGGTGTTCTACCGGCTGGAGGAGAACGTGCCCGGTTGTTACGCCCAGAAGCCGCTTAAGGCGATCCGCCGGATCATCGAATCCAGCAGTCGGCCCGGCGACCTGGTGGCCGACGGGTTCGCCCACGCGGGCACCACGCTGCTGGCCGGCGAACTGACCGGCCGGCAGGTCTACACCTTCGATCTGGATCCGATCTTCGCCGAGATCACCATCCGCCGGCTGGAGCGATTCCGCCAGTCAGGCAAGACCGGCTGGCAGTGGCGCAGTCCGTTCCCGGAGATCGAGTAGCCGTAGCCGACATCCGCCCGTATCGTTTGAGCCCGGCCGATCCTCGTGATAAGATGACGATTCGGAGTCGCGATCCGGCGGACTCCGACAATTCCGGTGGGAGGATCTTCTGGTGCGACACGCAAGTCCTGTCCCCGTGATCGCGACGCTCGTGATCCTGATGTTAACCGGCTTCGCCGGCGCCGGAGAGCCGGCGCCAGAGCGCCAACTGTCGCGCGACGAGATGCGGGCGGTGGTGCAGTTTTTGGCGTCCGATTTGCTGGAAGGCCGGGCGCCCGGCACGCGCGGGGGCGAGCTGGCGGAGGCGTACCTCGAAAGTCTGTTCCAGTTGCTGGGCCTGCAGCCCGGTCAGGGGGCCGGGTACCGCCAGACCTTCGCGCTGAAGGGATTCCAAACTCACGACACGGAGGCCCGGTGCGGCGACATCGCCTTGGAACCAGGCCGCGATTACATGCTGGCGTACCTGCGTGACGAAGCACGGTTCCAATTCGACACCGAGGCAGCCTTTGTCGGCTTCGGTATCAGCGCGCCCGATTATGACTGGGACGACTTCAAGGATGCGGATGTCCGGGGCAAGCTGCTCTTCGTCCGCGTCAACGATCCCGGCCTGTTTGAACCCGCTCGGTTCAACGGGCGGCAGATGACCTATTTCGGCCGGTGGCGATACAAGGTCGAGGAGGCGGCCCGGCGCGGCGCCGCCGGCGTCCTGTTGATCCACACCGACGCGACAGCCGGATACGGCTGGGACGTGGTGCGCCACTCCTGGAGCGGCGAGGAAATCTGCCTGCCGGCGGATCTCGAAAACAACCTGCGCCTGCGGGGCTGGATCACCGAGACGGCGCTGCGGCGGGTGCTGAGTCGCGAAGGCCTCGACCTCGACGCGCTTTGCCAGCGGTCGCTGCGCCCGGACTTCCGGCCGGTACCGCTTCGCAACCGGTTCATCCTCACCGGTCGGAACAGCTTTCGCCAATTCCAGACCAGCAACATCATCGGCGAGATCCCCGGCCGGACCGGCCGGCGCATCGTGGTCAGTGCGCATATCGACCATCTCGGTATGGCCCGGACCGAAACCGGCGACCGCATCTACAACGGCGCGGTGGACAACGGCTCGGCGGTCGCCACGATGGTGCTGGTGGCCAAGCGCCTGGCCGAGCGAAGCGAGCCGCTTCGCCACACGATCGCATTCCTGGCCTGCCAGGCGGAAGAGGCGGGTCTGCTGGGCACGCGCTACTACGTCGACCACGCCGACACCGCCGCCATCGTGGCCAACCTGAACCTGGAGTCGGTACCCGTGCGCGAAGCGGCCCGCGATTTCCACGGCATCGGCGCCGAACACTCCACCCTGGGCGAGTTGCTGCGCGACGTGCTGGCGGCGGAAGGGCTGGCCATGACACGCTCCTTCCTGGAGGAACAGGGGTTCTTTTTCCGCTCCGACCAGTTCTCGTTCGCGCTGCGGGGTATTCCGGCCATCATGCTGATGCCCGGCACCGACTATCCGTCCGGCGTGAATCACCAGGCGGAGTACTTCCGGCTCCGCTACCACACGGTCGAGGACGCGTTCCAGCCGGAGTGGGAACTGGACGGCGTGCGGCAGGCGGTGCAGGTGACCGTGCGGATGATCGAGGCGCTCGACCGCGCGGAGGAGGCGCCGGTCATGAAGCCGGTCAAGGTGTTTCCGATCACGCCGCGGAAACAGCGCATCGACTGACGCGCGCGCCGCCTGCACGCCGATGCGACCGATCCAGCAGATGTCGGCCGCCGTGCGGACTCGCCTGACGACTTTTTACTGTTGCCGCTCGGTGGAGTGATGTACAATCAACCCTGCTGAACGAGGAGGACGCAAGGAATCGTTTCCGCCACCACCATGAGTGCCGACGCCTCACACCTTCAGCCTGCCCGGACGCCGCCCTTGTTTTCCGGCCATCCGTCCCCCGCACGCCGCCTGCCTGATTACGCCGCAGCCGCGCCGGCCTCCCGGCTGTACCGCTGACAGTGGGGGGAGCGCGAGGGCCGTATGAAAGCCATCCTGGTGATCGCCAACGACGCGGAAGCCTGCCGGACCATCACCGAGTGCCTGCGGGCGGAATACAAGGTGGAAGTTCACCCGAACAAGGAAGCCTGCCTCGACGCGCAGCGGAAGAAGCGGTACGAGTTCATCCTGATCGACCTCCTGCTGCTGCGGGACGGCCGGCCGGTGAACGGCTACTTCGATTACAAGGCGGTGCTGCAGCCGTTCTGGCAGGCGTATCCAATGTCGGAACTCATCGTCATGAGCCAGCCTGCGATGATCCGCGACGCGGTGATGGCGGTGAAGCAGGGCGCCAGCAACTACATCACCTATCCCATTCACCCCGACGAACTCCGCTACGTCAAGGAGAGCCTGCAGGAGGCCCTGAAGATCCACTACGAGCTCCAGTACCTGCGGGACAGCTTCTGGCAGGAGGACTCGCTGGAGCTGATCCGCACCAACAGCCCGGTGATGAAGGAGGTCTTCGGCAAAGTGCGGGCCGTCTCGACCACCAAGACCACCGTGCTGCTTACCGGCGAGACGGGAACGGGGAAGGGGGTTGTGGCCAAGCTGATCCACCAGCACAGCACCCGGCGCGACAATCAGTTCATCGCCATCCACTGCGGCGCGATTCCCGACACCCTGCTGGAGAGCGAGCTGTTCGGTCACGAGAAGGGCGCGTTCACCGGCGCCATCCGCCGCAAGCTCGGCAAGTTCGAGATCTCCCAGGGGGGCACCATCTTCCTGGATGAGATATCCACCATCAGCCCGTCGATGCAGATCAAGCTCCTGCAGATTCTCCAGGACCGGACCTTCCAGCGGGTGGGCGGCGAGGACGTCATCGAGGTGGACGTCCGCATCCTCGCCGCCACGAACGAGGATCTGGGCAAGATGTGCGACGACGGCAGCTTCCGGCGGGACCTGTACTATCGTCTCAATGTTTTTCCCATCGAACTGCCGCCGCTCCGCGCCCGCCTCGAGGATATCCCGGTTCTGACCGAAGTGTTTCTCGACCGGCTGAATCGCCACCACCTGAAGGATATCGTGGGCATCCACCCCCTGGTTATGGAGGCGTTCACACGCTACACGTGGCCGGGCAACATCCGTGAGTTGGAAAACCTCGTCGAGCGGGCGTACATCCTGGAGACTTCATCCATGCTGACGCCGGAGAGCTTCCCCAGCGAGCTGTTCGCTTCGGGGGAATCCGGCACGCGCATCGAGATGGACACCTCGCTGACCTTGGCCGAAATCCGCCACCGCACCGTGGAAAGCGTGGAGCGGCGCTACCTGAAAGAGATGCTGACGCTCCATCGCGGCAAGATCGCCGCAACGGCCAAGGCGACGGGCATCAGCGTGCGGCAGCTGCATAAACTGATGGCTCGCTACGGCATCCGCAAAGAAGACTTCAAATACATTCCCACCGCAAAAACGAAAAAGGAATCCTGAGTTCCGATACTGTATTTATCGGTATTAAGAGTTCCGATGTAGTCGTATAACTAGTTTATATACAATATGATAGCTACTTGACAATGTCTAAGTATAGGCTTTATAAGGGTCAAAACATGAAGTCAGGGGACCGCTATTTTTGACCAATTATAAATATAGTCAATATAATCAATTATTTAAATAATTGGCACGGTATTTGCTATTATATAAATGAGCCGTTATTCGGCCGATTTTGTGCTGTTTTAGAGATGTTTTAAAGCCGAATATTTAAGATCAGCAACTTGAACGGACAGTTCTGATCAGCTGCGAAGGAGATAGATGAAACGCGACATTTGGATCAGTGAGGAAGAGGAACCTCCCAGTACGGAGATCGGCCACGCCGAAGCCGATTTCATGGATGCTCACGCCCCGCATGTCATCCCATTCCGCTTGACGCGGCCCCCGGTCGTCGCCAAAAAAACCCTGCGATCGAGAGGCCGGGGCTATGCCATCGCGCCCAGCGAGCGGTCGTTGGCGTTCATGGAGCGCCATTTTCCCGAGGCGACACCCGACGAATGGAGCGACTGGCACTGGCAGGTGCGACACAGCATCCGGACGATGGCCCAGCTGGAACGGATCGTGGCCTTGTCTCCGGAGGAGCGGGATGCGATTCTCAGCCTGAACGGTTCGCTGCCGCTGCGGATCACCCCGTATTACGCCAGCCTGCTGGATCCCATGGACGCGCGTCAGCCGATCCGGCGGAGTGTCATCCCGGTCAGCGACGAGTTCAGCGTTTCGCCGGGCGAAGCGGCCGACCCGCTGGGCGAGGATCACGACAGCCCCGTCCCCGGCCTGGTCCATCGCTATCCCGACCGCGTGCTGTTTCTGACCACCGGCTTCTGTGCCGCGTTCTGCCGCTACTGCACCCGCTCCCGCATGGTGGGGCACAGCAGCCATGGCGCGGGGTGCTCCAGGACGCGCTGGCAGAAAGCGATCGATTATATCGCCGCCAATCCGGTCATCCGCGATGTCCTGCTGTCAGGCGGCGATCCGCTGACCCTGTCCAATGAGCAGCTCAACTGGTTGCTCACCCGGTTGCGGCAGATCCCGCATGTGGAATTCGTGCGCATCGGCACCAAGGTACCGGTGGTGCTCCCCCATCGCATCACGCCCAGCCTGGTGCGCATGCTGCGCCAGCACCACCCGCTGTTCATCAGCATCCACTGCACCCACCCCGACGAGCTGACGCCTGAAGCCGTCCAGGCCTGCGAGCGCCTGGCGGATGCGGGCATCCCCCTCGGCAGCCAGACGGTGCTGCTGGCTGGCATCAACGACAGCGTGGACACCATGAAGCGCCTGGTGCACGGCCTGCTGAAAGCGCGGGTGCGGCCCTACTACCTGTACCAGTGCGACCCGATCCAGGGCTCGCGGCACTTTCGGACGCCGGTGGCCAAAGGGCTGGAGATCATCCGCGGCTTGCGCGGACACACGACCGGCTACGCGGTGCCCACCTACGTGATCGACGCCCCCGGCGGCGGCGGGAAAATTCCCCTGCTGCCGGATTACGTCGAGGGCCGGGACGGCGACGATCTGGTGCTCCGAAACTTCGAGGACAAGCTCTTCCGTTACCCCGACCCGGCGAACGCGCCGGCGACGGAGCAATAGCGTCACGGAATTCGGAACCGAATGGTTGGTCGTTCAAGCGGCGGACTCCGGTCCGCCGCTTGTCGTTTGTGGTGAACAGTGAACAGTGAACGGTGGAAAGGCGGATTGCTCAGAGACAAGCTAATACAGAGATGAGCAAGATCGAGGGGAGAGGGGAAGTGACCAGGGAGCCGGGAGTAGGGAACGGGGGCCGGATGATCGGATGTCCGGCTGTCCGGCTGTCCGGCTGTCCGGCTGAAATACTTTCCATGTCCACTGTTGACGGTTCGTGATCCTGGGGCGGATCACTTTCTGATGACGCGGTGGACCGTCAGGGGGACGCTCAGGCCGCGCAGGGCGACGGTGCCCATGTCCTCAGTGGGGAACTTGTCGCCGATCAACTGTTTCGTCATGTCACCGATCACGATCTCGTCCGCCTGCGCCACCGACGACTCGATGCGCGAGGCGATGTTGACCGTGCTGCCGAGGACGGTGTAGTCCACGCGCTTTTCCGAACCGATGTCGCCGGCGACCACCCGGCCGCTGTTTACGGCGATGCGCATCCGCAGGGGCGCCGGCAGCAAGCCGGACGCGTTGATGTCGTCCAGCGCTCGATACATCTCGATGGCCGTCTTCACGGCGCGCTCGGCATGGTCCGACTGGGCGAAGGGGACGCCGAACACGGCCATGACAGCGTCGCCGATGTACTTGTCCAGCGTGCCCTCGTTCTGGAAGATCACCTCGGTCACGGCGGTGAAAAAGCAGTTAAGGATGCGGGCCACCTCGGACGGCTCCAGCTTTTCGGCCATGGAGGTGAAGCCCACCAGGTCGGAGAACAGCACGGTGATTTCGCGCTCCTCGGTCTTCATCATGACATCGCCGCCCGAGTGGATGATCCGGTTGACCACCGACGGCGAGTGGTAGCGCTCGAGGCGCTCGCGGATCCGCTTCTGCCGGTCAATCTCCTGGTTGAGCCGGTACTGGTCGATGGCGATGGCCGAGATGATGGCGATGGTGGAGAGCAGATCCAGGTCCCGTTCCTGGAAGAAATTTTCGAAGAAAAGGCAGTCCACGTAGATGATGCCGATGATCTTCTGTTCGTCCCAGAGCGGCACGCACATGCAGGAGCGGATCTGCTGCATCATGATGCTTTCCTGGGCGCCGAAGCGGCTGTCCCGCATCGCGTTGGCGGTGAGGATCGCCACTCCCTCGGAGAACACCTTGCTGACGATGGTCCGGGAGAAACTGATGTCTTTTTCCGATCGCGACGCGGACGGATGGCGCAGCTTGATCACGTAGGGCACGAGCTCGTTCGTCTCATCC
>JAAYUB010000124.1 GCA_012517875.1 Acidobacteriota bacterium
GTTCCCGGCACTGGGGACACGCGGCTGACGGCATCGCGGCGGGGGGCGCCGGAGGCGGGATGTAGGCAGCCGGCGTGGGCGGTGGTGCCGGAGCCGCATGAGCCGGGGGCGCCGCCAGAGGGGGTGGCACGTGGGCCGGCGGGGGTGCAGGCGCCGGAGCTGCCGCCGGGGAAGGCGCCGGTGGCGGGGCGGCTGCGACGGGCGGTGGCGCGGCGGCGGCCAGACCGCAGATCGTGCAGAACTTGGCGCCCGACGGCAGGGCGGAGCCGCAACCGGAACAAATTGAGGCAGCAGGAGGCGGGGCGGGTGGAGCGGGTGGTTGGTCCACCGGCATGGGGATGGTGAGCGCCTCGCCCGGGCCCGGATAGAGCGGCAGGGGGTTGCCGCCGGCGGTCTGGTCCACCCGCTCGGCCGGCGCGGCGCCGGCCGCCAGCATGAACTCGGTGCACCCGACGGTGAAGACGTCGCCGTCGGCGAGCTGGACGGTGCCCTCGATCCGGCGGCCGTTCACCAGCGTGCCGTTGCTGCTCCCCAAGTCCGTCATGAAGCAGTCGTCGCCCACGCACTCCACCCGGACGTGGTTGCGCGACGCGCGCATGTCCGGCACCACGATGTCATTGTCCGAGCTGCGCCCGATTCTGACCTGGTCATCGAGGGGGTACGGGCGGCCGGCGTGGGGGCCGCTCCGGACGGTGACCAGCCAGCGGGCGGCCGGCAGCCTCGCCGCCGCCGGCTTGTCAGACGGCGGGCGTCCGCCGGGCGGATTCACTGACGGGGGCTGGCCGGGGGTCTGGGACATGATCGCCTCCTGGACCGGATCGATGCCGCACCCGGAAACGCGCCGTTGCGCGCAGGCGACAGCGGGGCGGTGGGGCGCCGGAATGCGGGTTTTGACGGTGTCACTCCCTTAATTTTAAAGGTGATCAATAAGAAATTCAACACCATACCCATTCCGTCCGGGACGGCTTGCCATGGTTTACTGAGCGGACGATGACCGCGGTGACCACTTCCGGTGGCGGCCATGCACTTCATTCATGAAGACAATCCGGCGGACTCCGCATCTAAAAATCGGCAGCCGATGCGGCCACGGGGCTGCACCCGGCGGCGAGGAGTGATCGAATGCGCGACCTGTTGCAGGCAGCCACTTCGTCGTCAAAACGCCCGGCGGCGAGCACCGTGTTCTGGATCGCCGCGGTGGCGATCGTCGTGGCGTTGTCGTTGCAGGCGGATGACCGTCCGGCGCGGCCCGCCGGCGGGCTGCCGGCGAACCCGCACAGTGTCCCGACGGCGGACGCCGCCGCCGTCGGCTGCAGCCCGGTTCCAACCGGCCTTTCCAAGGAGAAGCAAGTCGTGAGTGCCATACCCGATCCCGATCCGCGACGTCGCTCCGCCGGTTCCGGCGCGATGCCGGCCCGTGTGGAGACCGCCACGTTCGCCATGGGCTGATTCTGGGGGCCCGACTCCCGGTTCGGGAGTCTGCCCGGCGTGATCCGGACCCGCGTGGGGTACACCGGCGGCACGCAGGCCGACCCCACCTACCACCGGCTGGGCGATCACACCGAAACGCTCCAGGTGGACTTCGATCCCGACCGAATCTCCTACGCGGAACTGCTGGAAGTCTTCTGGTCCGGTCACCGGCCCACGAGCCGCGCCTGGTCCCGCCAGTACATGGCGGCGGTGTTCTATCACGACGAGACGCAAGCGGAGCTGGCGCGCGCCGGCCGCGACCGACTGGCGGCGCAACTGGGGCGGACGATCGTCACCGAGATCCGCCCGGCGGGGCGGTTCTACCGGGCCGAGGATTACCATCAGAAGTACTACCTGCGGCAGTCGGGGGAGCTGATGCGGGAGTTCCGGCGCCTGTTCCCTGATCCGCAGGCGTTCACCGATTCCACCCTGGCCGCTCGCGTCAACGGCTACGTGGGTGGCAACGGCGGGCTGGCCCGGCTCCATGAGGAGATCGAGGCGCTGGGGATGCGGCCGCCGCAGCGGGACCGGCTGGCGTCCCTGCTGGAGCAGCTGGGTCCGTGACCGGCGGCCGTCAGGGGCGGTCGGGCCGGATCCGGGCCGCCCAGCCGCCGCCGGCCGCCAGCCGGACCGTGAGCTTAGAGTTCCGATCCACGGTCTGTTCCGTCATGAGAAAGTCGCTGCCCCAGCGGTCGGCGTTGGCGCCGTCCGCCCACGCGGTCAACGTGAACGATCCAGGCGGCAGGAAGGACAGGTCGATGGTCAGCTCTCGCGGCGTCCAGTCGGTCATGGCACCCACGAACCACGCGTCGCCCCGCCGGCGGGCCACTGCGACGAAGTCCCCGATCTGCGCATCCAGCACGATGGTCTCGTCCCACACCGTGGGCACTGCCCGCAGCCAGACCATCGCCTCGGGCTCCCGCGCGTAGAGCGCGGGGCTGTCGCACAGCATCTGCAGCGGGCTCTCGTAGACCACGTACATGGCCAGCTGGTGGCAGCGGGTGCCCAGGCTCATGGGCTGCTCGAACACGGGGGCGAAGCTGGCGTGGGCGGCGTTGCGCATGGCGCCGGGGGTGTAGTCCATGGGACCGAGAAGCATCCGCGTGAACGGCAGGGTCACGTCGTGCTCCGGGTTGGCGTCGGCGCACCACTTGCTCTGCTCGAGGCCGCGCACGCCCTCGGTGGCGAGCAGGTTCGGCCAGGTCCGCGTCAAGATGGCCGGGCGCACGGCGCCGTGGAAATCCACGACCATGCGGCGCCGGGCCGCCTCGCGGCACACCCGGTGGTAGAAGTTGATCACCGGCTGGTCGTCCCGCTGCATGAAGTCCACCTTGATCCCCCGGATCCCCCACTGCGCGAACCGGTCGAACGCCGCGTCGAACTGGTCGTCCAGCGTCTGCCAGATCACCCACAGGATCAGCCCCACGCCCCGGGATCGGGCGTAGGCAGCCAGGGCGTCCATGTCCAGGCCGGGGACCACCCGGAGCAGGTCGCCCTGCGGGTACCACCCCTCGTCGAGGATCACGTACTCGAGGCCGTGGGCGGCGGCGAAATCGATGTAGTGCTTGTACGTGGCCGTGTTGACACCGGCGGGGAAGTCCACGCCGGCGAGGTTCAACGCGTTCCACCAGTCCCACGCCACCTTGCCCGGCCGGATCCAGGTGGGGTCGGCCACCTGGCTGGGGGCGGCCAGGAGATACACCAGCGGGTTGGTGATCAGATCGGCGTCCCGCTCGGCGACGGCCACGAGGCGCCACGGATACGTCCGCGTGCCGGCGGTCACCGCGATGTGATCGGCGGTGCGGGTGACGCGCAGGTGGCGGTCTCCGGCGAGCCGCGTCTCCAGGGGCAGCGGCGGGAACGTCGCGTTCAGGCCGTCCCGCCCGTTGCCCCGGAGCCACAGCCCGGGGTAGTCCGCGAGATCCGACTCGGCGACGGCGAGCCGGACGCCGCCGGGCGCCGCCACCACCGCCGGCAGGCTGGCCAGCATGGCGGCGGTGACGTCCGGTAGTGGCAGGCGGACGAACTCCCGCTCGTTGTGCGAGAAAAAGCCGTCCTCGCGGGGATAATACACGGTGCAGTCGCCGGCGAACCGGAACTCCGCCTCCTCGTCCCACACCGTCACGCGGTCCTGCGGAATCGCTGTCTCGAACCGATAGGCGACGCCCTCGTTGTAGGCGCGGAAGACCGCCTCGCCGCCTCCGGCCAGAATCAGCCGCAGTTCGTGGTAGCGCTCCGGGATCCGGGCAGCCTTCTGCGGGACGGGAGGCGCCACGGTGTCGTCGACGCGGCGCTCGGTGGTGGCGGCGATCCGCGGCGCCAGCCCCACGGCGGCGTCGCCGATGCGCAGCACGCAGGTGCAGTCCGGCATCACGACGCGGCCGCGCAGGGCGACGTCGTAGCGGAGCCGGTCCGCCGCCCGGACCGTCACCGCGATCCGGCCGTCGGGCGACTCCAGCCGGTAGGCGTTCTCCGCCGTCTGGGCGGCTGCCGGCGCGGCGGCGGCGAGGACGGCGATCCCGGCGCAGGCGATGAGCCGGATGATCCGCGGCGTCGTGGGCATGGCATCCTCCTTGAATCAATCACCGGCCGAGTGGGCGGAGGCGGTGAGCGGGAAGCCGTCGCTGTCCAGCGGAACGATGGCGCCGCAGCCGAGTGCCTCCAGGTCGGGGCGCACGGCGGCCGCGTCGCCCACGATGACGACCGCCAGGCGGTCTGTCCGGATGTGCCGGGCGCCGGCCTCGGCCACATCCGCGGCCGTGACGGCGCGGATGCGCCCGGGCAGCGCTTCGGGCTCGTCGTCGGGCAGGCCGAAGAGGTAGACGTCGAGGAGCTCCCGGACGATCTGGTCGGACGTCTCGAACCGGCGGGCATAGCCGTTGACCAGCGAACCTTGCGCGTAGGCGAGTTCCCCGGCGCTGAGCGGCCGGGCGCCGGCGATGCCGTCGAGCTCGGCCAGAATCTCCCGGAGGGCCGCGGCGGTGACTCGCGTCTCCACGGGCGCCGTGGCGGTCAGGGTGCCGCCGGCGGCCTCGAAACTGACGCGGGAGCGGGCGCCGTAAGTGTACCCCTTGTCCTCGCGCAGGTTCAGGTTCAGCCGCGAGACGAACTGGCCGCCCAGGGCGGTGTTGAGCACCGTCAGGGCGGCGAAATCGGGGGCGGTCCGGGGGCTGCCCGCCAGCGCGGCCGTGACCACCGACTGGGGGGCGCCCGGCCGGTCCAGCAGGTAAACGGTCCGATTGCCGGGCGGGGGCACCGGGGGCGGGCCGGCGGCCGGCACCGGCGCGGCGGGCCAGGCAGCCAGTCCGCCGAGGGCGGACTCCAGCTCCGGGCGGGAGATGTCGCCGGCGACGACAAGCACCGCGTTGCCCGGCACGTAAGCGGCGTGCCAATGCGCCCGCACCTCGTCGAGGGTGACGGCGGCCAGGCAGGCGGCGGTGCCCGCCACCGGGTGCGCGTACGGATGCGCGCCGTAGACCGCCCGCTGGGCGGCCACCGCGGCCAGGTAGTGAGGCTGGTCCTGGAGCTGGGTGAGGCGCACCTGACGCTGCTGCCGCAGGCGCTCCATCTCGGCAGGGGGGAAGTCGGGCCGGATGACCATGTCCGCGAGCAGCGCCAGCGACGGCGCCAGGCGATGCCGCAGCGCCGAGAGGCTGGCGATGACGGCGTCCGGCCACGTCACCCAGGACAGCTCGGCGCCCAGCGCCTCGACGGCCTCGGCCAGCTCGGTGGAGGAGCGGCCGCCGGCGCCCTCCCGCAGCATGGCCGCGGTCAGGTCGGCCAGCCCGGGACGGGTAGCCGGCTCGGCGGCCAGCCCGCCGCGCACGATGAGGCAGCCGCTCACCAGCGGCAGCTTGTGATGCTCCGCCAGCACCACCCGGAGGCCGTTGGGCAGCGTGAACGTCTGCCGCGGCGGCAGCCGGAACGCGGACTCGGGCCCGGGCCCGGGCATGACGGTCCGGTCCACGCCGACTGCCGCCGGGCAAGCCGACGGCGCCAGCGGCGGCAGCGGTTCCACCCGGGCGACCAGCCGCCCCGCGCCCAGGTAACGTCGGGCCGCCGCGACGACCGCCTCGGGTGTCAGATCGAGGTAACGCTGCAACTCCCAGCGGAACATGTCCGGCCGGCCCAGGTAGTGATAAAACTCGTTGATCCGGTCGGACACGCCGCCGAAGCCGCCCAGGGACTGGAGGCTCCGGATGTAGGCGGCGGTGTTGTCGGTGAGGACGCGCTCCAGCTCCGCCGTGGGTATGCCCCCGTCCAGCGCCTCCCGGACGACGTCGAAGGCGGCGGCCTCGACGGCCTCGGACGTCTGACCGGGGCGCGGGGTGAGCATCAGGTTGAGCGTCCCCGCGATCTGCCGGGCGTCGTGCCAGGCCACGGCGTCCTGGGCGATCTGCCGCTCGTAGACGAGGCGCTGGTAGAGGCGTGACGTCCGCCCGCCGCCCAGCACCCGGGCGAACACGTCCAGCGCGGCGTCGTCGCCGGCATACAGCGGCACGGTGGGCCAGGCTGCGTAGACGCGGGGCAGCTGGACGCGGTCGCCGATGAGCAGCCGCATCTCGCCGTCGAGCGCCGGCACCCAGCGCCCGGGCCGGGAAACAGGCGGTCCGGGGGGGATCGCGCCGAAATACGTCGCCACGAGTTCTTTCGCCCGGGCCGATTCGAAGTCGCCCGCCAGGCACAGGCTGGCGTTGTTGGGCGTGTACCAGGTCCGGAAGAAATCGCGGACGTCCTCGAGCGTCGCCGCGGCGATGTCCGCCATGAACCCGATGGTGGGCCAGCTGTATGGGTGGTGGGGTGGGTAGAGGGCGGCGGCCATCCGCTCGGCCACAAGACCGTATGGCCGGTTCTCGTAGCTCTGGCGCCGCTCGTTCTGCACCACGGCGATCTGATTGGCCAGCCGCTCGGGCGTCAGGGCGTCCAGCAGAAAACCCATCCGGTCGGCCTCCAGCCAGAGCGCCCGCTCGAGATAGGCGGCCGGGACGAGTTCCCAGTAGCGGGTGCGGTCGGTGTCGGTGCCGCCGTTGACGCTGCCGCCGATCTCTTGCAGGGGGTGGAAGAAATCCGCGTCATGGTGCTTGGACCCTTGAAACATCATGTGCTCAAACAGGTGGGCGAAGCCGGTGCGCCCCGGCCGCTCGTTCTGGGAGCCGACGCGGTAGCTGACGTTTACCGCCGCCAGGGGCAGGGTGTGATCCTCCAGCAGGAACACGGTCAGCCCGTTGGATAGCCGGTACTCCTCGATGGGAAATGCGGGGAGGGGATTCTCCTGGACGGGCATGGCACCTCCGGTGCGGGTCGGGCTCAGGGGGCGGACGGCCCTCCGGTGAAGGCCAGCGTGTACGCCGGCACGATCTCGGACGGGTGATAGGACAGCTTGGCCTGCCGCAGCCCCGGCTCGCCCAGGTCCTCCTCGCGGTTGATCCGGAGGAAGCCCAGGTCGCGGATGAGCCGGGCGCACTCCATGTTGAGCACCTGGTAGATTCCCTTGTGCCGGCGGTCGGCTTTCTCGAAATGCACCGCCGCCGTGTCGGGCGCGATGGGCTCAAACACCGCCATTCCGGCCACGGTGCCGCCCACCCGGAGCAGGATGCCGTCCTGCCGCAGGACACCGAAGTGCGCCAGGGTCTCTTTCAGCGCGTCCAGTTCAAAACGGAGCAGGCGGTTGACGTTCGCGTTGACCGGTTCGCTGACCTCCCGGCAGGCGTCGAGGCAGTCGGGCACCGTCGCCGCCGTGAGCCGCTCCACCTGCCATGTGTACAGTTCACGGGTCTGGGCGATGAGGTTGCGCTTTTTGGCGTACCGCCGCCCGGCCAGCTCGGCCAGGTCCTCGGACCGGTAGACGTAGTTGGCGAACGCCCGATCCTCGGCGACGGTGAAATGGCGGACAAACTCCGGGTGGCGGTCGATGAACGCCCGGCTGACGCAGACGATTCGCAGCGGTTCGGCCAACCGGCCGATTTCGGCGAGGAGCCGGGCCTGGCTCTCGGGAGGGAAGAGGCCCACGGGCTGGAGCAGGTTGAGTCCCTGCGGCGGATCGTTTGGATGGCTGGTGGTGATGAGGAGGGTATCCGGGTCGAGGAGCGCCCAGGCGTGGGCGAAGGGAATCCGCCAGGCGAACTGGGCGGCGAACGTGAAACCTGACAGCGGCTGGGGAAACCGGCGGTAAAAGCCTTCCAGCAGCGCTTGATCCGCGAGGTCGACGCGCCGGAACTCCCGGCCCAGGAAGAGAAACGGATCAGTCATGGTCACGCTCATGAAGCATCAGCTGGTAACCCGGCCGGGCATGGAAACCCAGTCGCTCGTAAAACGCCTGGGTGCCGGGCTCGGCCACGAGCCCGATCCAATCGAGACCCCGGTTCCGGCAGCGCGCCGTGAGGCGGCGGACGATCTCCGCGCCGATGCCGCGACCCCGCAGATTGCGGCGGACCACGACGTCCTGGATGTAGGCGTCGCTGGCGCCGTCGGAGATCGCCCGGCCCATGCCCACGGCGGCGCCGGCGGCATCGCGGGCCACGAGGAAGGCGAAGCTGCCGCGGATCATTGCGGGAATGGCTGTCCGTGACCAGCGCTCGTCCCACCAGCCGCCCTCGCGGTATAGGTCCACCACCGTTTCAACGGGGAGCGTGGTGACAAACTCGTAGCGGATGCCGTCCATGTCGCCTCCGGATGACGCCGGCGTCCGGCGCCCGAATCGTCCGCCATTATACCCCAGCCTCCGCCGCCCGTCACCGCCTCCCGGCGACGCGGATTTCGCTTGGCGGCGTGGCGGCTTTGCGCGAGAATGGGCGCTCGAGAAGCGCCATGATCGACATACCCGACGACATCATTTCACCCGTTCCCCCCGGCGGCCCGCCGGCGGGGCCTACCCCCGAGGCGCCCGCCCCCGCGGTGCCGCCGCCGGCGAAGCGGAGCCTGGCCCGGCGGATCCGGGCGGTGGCCTGGAAGGCGGGGCTGGTCCTGCTCCTGGTGCCGCCCGTCGAGGTGGCTGTGCTCCGTTTCGTGCACCCGCCGGTGACCACGGTCATGCTGGTCCAGTCAGCGGAAAATCTGCTGAAGGGACGTCCCGCCGGCTGGCGGCACACGAACGTCCCGGCCGAGCAAATATCGCCGTGGCTCTTCTCGGCGGTGCTCGCCGCCGAGGACCAGCGCTTCTTCAACCACCACGGCTTCGACCTCGTGGAGATCGAAAACGCCCGGAACAAGCACCAGCGCAATCCCAAGAGACCGCTCCGCGGCGCCAGCACCATCACCCAGCAGGTGGCCAAGAACCTCTTCCTGCCCCCGTGGCGGTCGTTCCTGCGCAAGGGCGCCGAGGCCTACTACACAGTCTGGCTGGAGCTGCTCTGGCCGAAGCGGCGGATCCTGGAGGTGTACGCCAACGTCGCCGAGTTCGCCCCCGGAGTCTATGGGGCGGAGGCGGCCGCCCGGCACCACTTCCGGAAGCCGGCCGCCCGGCTCACGCCGCGCGAGGCGGCGCTGCTCGCGGCCGTGCTGCCCAATCCGAAGCGCTGGAACGCCGCCCGCCCCACCGCCTACATCCAGGGCCGGGCAAGCTGGATCCAGAGCCAGTTTGTTTCACTGCCGGAGGAGTACTGGCCGCGCCCGCGGCGGTGAAGGACTCCGCCCAGTGGGGCCGAACCGCCGCGGTCCCCTGTCAGCTATCAAACACTCCTCACCAAAGCGGTTCGCGGTTGGCGATTTCCAGGGTGACGGCGAGGACCAGGCGGGCGATGTGCGCCATCTTGTCGTAATCCAACCGGTCGGGCGTGTCCGTTGGCTTGTGCGTGTCGGAGACCCGGCCCGAATAGAAGTTCACCGCGGGGATGCCCGTCGCGTCGAACACATAATGGTCGCTACTGCCCAGATTTTTGGGATGGACATATTTCAACGGCCAACGCACCGTCCGCTCATTCACCGTCTCGATGATACGAGTGAAGGACGGGGTGACCCGGTCGGAATCAAGGGCATATTGCGGCCGGTCAGCGGAAGCACCGTCTTCGGTCCGGCCAATCATGTCCATGTTCAGGTCGGCGACGATTCGAGTGCGGTCCACGGACCCGCGTGTCAGGAAATATCGGGCCCCCATGGATCCGCCCTCTTCTCCGGTGAGAACCGCGAACAACACCGACCGCCGGGGCGGTTGAGCAGCGACCACGCGCGCGATTTCCAACAACGCCGCCACGCCGCTGGCGTTGTCGTTGGCCCCCGGGAAGATCTGTCCGTCGGCGGCTGGCGGCAGATGGTCCAGGTGGGCGGATACCACCACGACCTGTTCCTTCAGGGCAGGATCCGTCCCCTCGACCAGACCCAGCACGTTCCAGCTGTCGACCGCCTCTTCTTGGACCGGAACCGTGATCGACAGGGTCACCCCCGCCAACGGTCCTGGGGGAATTTGCCCGGCGCTGACCGTGGCCGGATCGGGCGCCGCCTGTCCGGAGAACAGGGCCCGGCCCAGTTCCGCCGACAGGACGCCCAGAGGGGTGCCTCCAAAGGCGCCGGGCGCCGGGTCATTGAGTCCGAATTGGGGGCCATCAGGAACATCAGGTATCGCGTTGAAACCGGCGGCCAGTTCGGCATCCGGCAGAACCAGCGCGGCGGCGACACCCCGCAGTGACATCAATTTTCGCAGCACAGAGTTCATGGGGGCATATGTCCGGTGCAGGTTTTCCGGAAGGACCGGCCGGCCATCATGCACGGGCGCGCCCATCAGCAGCAGGACTGCCCGGCCCGACACGTCCAGACCCTTGAAATCATCCCAGCCGGCTTCAGGTTCGTGGATGCCGAATCCGGCGAAAACCACCGGGAGCGGTTTCCCGTCGCCGACCAGTCCTTCGAGTGCGAACAGCTTCAAATGACCGGCCGGAAAATGCAGGATCCCGTCGGAAGTCCGCACGTCCACCTGGGCGGCTTCGGTGACGGTGCGTCGGACCAGGGGAACCGGCTGCAGGTATGTCGGCGCCTCGGGTGGACCGGCGGCCGGCTTCACGCCGGCGGCCCGAAACCGGCTGACGGCATATTCGGCGGCGATGCGGAATCCTTCAGAACCCGGGGAGCGTCCGGCCAGGGCATCAGCCGCCAGGAAACAGCAGTGTTCCTTGAGACGTTCGGCGGTGACGGGATCGGCCGCCGGGTTTGTCTCCGCGGCCGGCATGATGATGGACGCGGCTGCCAAGGCTATCAATATCAGACAAAGAACGACCGGTCTTCGGTTGTCGCAGATCATGAGATGCCTCCAATAAGCCGGCGGTGTGGCATTCCTCCGGCCCGGACGGGCGGGGGGCGGCTGATCATTTTATACGCCGCTGTCTGGCGGAATGTTACATGCGCCAGGCTTGAGGTATGTCTGCGTCCGGTTCACGCCGCCTCAACGGATGAGGCGGAGCGGCTGATCTGCTCGCCCGAGAAGGAGTTGGCAAGCGGGCGCCGAACTGGTATCATCGGAGTTCGGCGCCGCCGCCCGTCCCCCGACGGGCCGGGACGCGGGAGGAGACCGGCCATCCGACACCTCAAGATCCTCGCCCCCTATCTCTGGAAGTACCGCCTGGCGCTGCTGGCCGGCTTCGCCTGCATGCTGCTGCAGAACTACGGCTACGTGCGGGTGCCGGAATTCTTCAAGCGGACCCTCGACGAGATCACCGGCGCCAACCGCGCCGGGGTGGTCCTCGAGAACCTGCTCTGGGCCGGGCTGGTGATGGTGCTCACCGGCGGCGCCATGTTCCTCATGCGGAACCTGATCATCGGCGCCTCGCGCAAGATCGAGTACGAGCTGCGGGAACGCCTCTACGGCCGCCTGCTGGCGCTGGACTTCACCTTCTACCAGGCCAACCAGACCGGCGACCTGATGAGCCGCTGCACCAACGACCTGAACGAGGTCCGCACCCTGCTGGGGCCGGGGGTCATGTACGTGCCGAACGCGCTGACCCGCTTCCTCTTCTTCATGCCGGTGCTCTTCGCCCTGTCCGGTCCCCTGATGCTCATGGTCTGCGGGATGCTGGTGGTGCTCATCCTGTTGATCGTGGTGGTGCTGCCGCGCCTGCGCCCCATGTACCGGCGGATCCAGGAAACCCTGGCCTCGATCAACAACCAGGTCTGGCAGGTCATCGCCGGCATCCAGACCGTCAAGCTCTACACCATGGAGGACACCGAGCTCGAGCGGTTCGAGACGCTCAATCGCGGCTACGTCCGGCATCAGATGCGGGTGGCCACCCTGCGCGGTTTCATCTGGCCGTTCTTCATCTTCCTGCTGGGAGTGGTGGAGCTGGTGATCCTGGTGGTGGGCGGCGGACAGGTGATCCGCGGCGAGATGACCCTCGGCGAGCTGCTCCAGTTCAACGTCATGGTGGGCTATCTCACGTTCCCGGTGCTGTCGCTGGGCTGGATCATGTCGCTGGTCCAGCAGGGGTTGGCGGCGCTGGAGCGGCTGAACTACATCCTGGAGTACCCGGTGGAGCCCCAGGCGGGCCTCCAGACGGTCGCCGACGGTGGCCTGGCCTTCAGCGTGCGGGGGCTGCGGTACCGCTATCCGGCCGGGGGGGAGGACGTACTCCGTGGTGTGGACCTCGACATCGCGCCCGGCCAGACGGTGGGGATCACCGGCATGGTTGCGAGCGGCAAGTCCACGCTCCTGCACGTCCTGTGCGGGCTGCTCCGGCCGGAGCCGGGCATGGTGCGGCTCAACGGGACGGACCTGACCGCTCTGCAGCCCGACGACGTCTACGGGCAGATCGCCGTGGTGCCCCAGGAGACCTTCCTGTTCTCCCGCACCGTGGCCCGGAACATCGCCCTGGGCGCCGACGCCGCCGACCCGGCGGGCGTCCAGGCGGCGGCCGTCCAGGCCGGTCTTGACAAGGACATCCAGACCTTCCCCCACGCCTACGACGAGATGGTGGGCGAGCGGGGCATCACCCTGTCGGGCGGGCAGAAGCAGCGGGTGGCCATCGCCCGCGCGCTCTGGCGCGACCGACCGGTGCTCTTCTTCGACGATGCGCTCTCCAGCGTGGACGCCGCCACCGAGTCGGCGATCCTGGAGAGCCTTCGGGGACTGCGCCAGCGCAAGACCCTGGTGGTCGTTTCCCACCGCATCTCGGCGCTGAAGGCGTCCGACGTCATCCACGTCATGGACGCCGGCCGGATCGTGGAATCGGGCACCCACGAGGAACTGCTGGCGCGGCAGGGGCTGTACTTCCGCATGGCCCGGCTGCAGCAGATGGAGCTGGCCCTGGCCGGAGGCGTCAATGAACACTGACGCCGCCCCCGACCAGGCCCCCATCCGCGACTGGCGGCAGCTCCTGCGGCTGCTCGCCTACGTGCGCCGCCGCTGGCTCCTGGCGGCCGCATCGGTGCTGCTGATGCTCGTCTTCAACGTGGCGGGAGTGGCGGAGCCGTACCTTGTCAAGCTGGGAATTGACCGTGACGTGGCCGCCGGCGACTTCGCCGGGCTGCAGCGCACCGCCCTGTGGCTGGGATTGCTCATGGTGGTGGGCCTGGTCTGCCAGTTCCTGTTCAACTACGCGGTGCAGTCCCTGGGGCAGCGGCTGCTCTTGGACCTCCGGATGGACCTGTTCCGCAAGGTGCTGGACCTGTCGAAGGACTACTACGACAAGACCGCCGCCGGCCGGACGCTGACCAACGTGACGAACGACGTCGAGTCGATCCGCGAGTTCATCTCCGAGGGGATCGTCTCGGTGGTGGGCGACCTGCTGAAAGTGGGCATGATTTTCGTGGCCATGCTGGTGATCGACCTGAAGCTGGCGCTGATGGCCTTCGTCACCCTGCCGGTGTTCATCCTGGCGACTGCGCTCTTCCGACGGAGCATCCGCTCCGGCTTCCGCGGCGTGCGCAAGGCCAACGCCGAGATCAACACCAGCCTGAACGAGACCATCTCCGGCATCCGGGAGATCCGCCTCTTCCGGATCCGGGACAAGTTCGCCGCCGATTTCGCCGTCCACAACCGCAACTACCGCGACGCCTACCTCAAGACCATCCGCGCCTACGCCCTCTACTTCCCTGTGCTCGAGGGCGTGAGCACCCTCGGTATGATGTTGACCCTGTTCGCCGCCCACACCCTGGTGGGCGTGGAGCTGCGGGTGGGTGTGATCTTCGCCTTCTTCGCCTACATTAATATGTTCTTCCGGCCGCTGCGCGAGATGGCCGAGCAGTTCAACACGTTCCAGGCGGCCATGGCCGCCACCGAGCGGGTGCTGCACCTGCTGGACCAGCCGGTCAGCGTGCGGGACCCCGCCGCCCCGGCGGCGCTGCCGGCGCGGTTCGCCGGCGCGCTGGAGTTTCGCGGCGTCCGCTTCGCCTATGATCCGGAGGCGCCGGTGCTGCAGGACTTCTCCTGCCGGATCCGCCCCGGCGAGCGGGTCGCCCTGGTGGGCTACACCGGCAGCGGCAAGACCACCGTGATCAGCCTGCTGAACCGGCTCTACGATGTCACCGGCGGCGCCGTCACCATCGACGGAACCGACCTCCGCGAGCTGCCGGTGCGGGAGCTGCGGCGGCGCATCGCCACCATCCCCCAGGACGTCTTCCTCTTCACCGGCACCGTGGCCGAGAACATCGGCCTGCACGTGCCCGGCATCGGCCGCGACCGCATCGAGGCGGCCGCCCGCGAGGCGCTGCTGCACCCGTTCATCGAGGCGATGCCCAGCGGCTATGACGAGAACGTGCTCGAGGAGGGGCGGCTGCTCTCCGCCGGCCAGCGGCAGCTCCTGAGCTTCGCCCGGGCGCTGGTGCGCGAGCCGGACATCGTCGTCATGGACGAGGCCACCGCCAACGTCGACTCGGCCACCGAGCACCTGGTGGAAAACGCCATCCACAACCTGCTCCGGGGGCGGACCGCCATCATCATCGCCCACCGGCTCTCCACGATCCGCGAGGTGGACCGGATCCTGGTCCTGCACAAGGGCCGCCTGGCGGAGGAAGGCACCCACGACGAGCTGCTCGCCCGCGGCGGGCTCTACA
>JAAYUB010000125.1 GCA_012517875.1 Acidobacteriota bacterium
CGATCGATCGAGCTCTCGTTGCAACGCCGGGTTTTCCGAACGCCCCGATACCGCCCCGGTGGGGCTCGGGGTGAGGAAACAGCCGCGCGGGGTGGAGGCGCCTGACCAGGGGCTGCGCCCCTGGCTAATGCCGTCCGGCCCTTTCGGGCCGGGCGCGTGCCGAACGCTCAACGATCAACCATTAACCATTAACCATTAACCATTAACCATTAACCATTAACCATCAATTATCCACTATCCTTGAACCTGTGAACCTGGGAACTTGCGAACCTGAGAACGTTAAAACCTTCAAACCTTCAAACGGCTCGATTACGAGCACGAATTACGAGCTCGAACCCCCAACTCCTGTCTCCTATCTCTTATCTGTCTTCCGGGCCGCCCGCACCAGGTGCGCGATGAGCACCAGGCCGGTGAAGGGGAGCACGAAGTAGAGCAGCGCCGCGCTGAACCACGGCAAGGCCTGGTGCTTCGCGGAGTGGAGGATCAGATACGTGGTGTACGCGGCGTAGTAGCCGAGGAACAGCCAGCCCTCCCAGCGGCTGAGCTCCCGGCCGGTGAAGAAAATGGGGAGGCAGACCAGCGCCACCATCACCATGACCGGGATGTCGAACCGGGCCGCGGCCGGCGCCACGGTGACGCCGGCGGGCGAGACGGTGGCGGCCAGCCCCAGCACGAACAATAAATTAAAAATGTTGCTGCCGATGATGTTGCCCACGGCGATGTCGCGCTCGTGGCGGATGGCGGCGATGACGCTGGAGGCCACCTCGGGGAGTGAGGTGCCCAGGGCGACGATGGTCAGGCCGATGACCAGCTCGCTGACGCCGACGAGCCGGGCGAACGCCACGGCGCCGTCGACGAACCAGCGCGAGCCCAGGACCAGCAGCACCAGGCCGCCCACCACGAACGCCAGCAGCAGCCAGACCGGCTGGGTTGCTGCCGGCGGCGCAGCCTCGTTGGCCTTGGCCGCGGCGGCCCGGGCCCGCCGGCTCACGGTCACCAGCACCACCGTGTAGGCCGTCAGCAGGGCCAGCAGCAGGATCCCCTCCCACCGGCCGATGGTGCCGTTGAGCGCCAGCGCCCACACCAGCACCGACGCGCCCGCCATCACCGGCAGATCAAGCCGCAGCAGTTGCCGGTTGATCAGCAGCGGCACGATGGCCGCCGACAGGCCCAGGATGAGCAGAATGTTCAGGTTGTTGCTCCCCACCACGTTGCCCACGGCGATGTCGGGCTGGCCGGCCAAGGCGGCGAAGACACTCACGGCGGCCTCGGGCGCGCTGGTGCCGAAGGCGACCACTGTCAGTCCCACGATCAGCGGCGGGATCCCGAGGCGCCGGGCCAGCCCTGAGGCGCCCCGGACCAGCAGCTCGCCGCCGATGGCCAGCTTGACGACGCCGAGGATGAAGAGGACGAGGGTGATCATCGGATGCTCCGTAAAATCAAAGCTGGTGAGCAGCAAGTCTCAATGCAAAACAGCGAACAGTCAACAGAAAACAGTGAACAGTGAACAGTCAGCGGTAAACAGTGTACAGGACGGAGATAGGCGATCGGAGATGGGAGTTGGGAACTCGGTCAATAGAGGGGACGTTCATCGCTCATCTGCCATCGCACATTCCGGATTATTGGTTATTGGTGATTGCTTAATCCTGAATTGGCTATTTGGAGGCAGGTGGCCGGCCCGCCAGGGCCGGACCGGATTAGCCAGGGGCGCAGCCCCTGGTGGGCGGCAGTTTGTCGCGTGGTCGCCCCAGCGGGGCGAAAGACCGTTACTCGGATCAACACACTATTTTTCGGACACCTTTCCGGCGCATCCGTTTGTATGGTTAGAACCATGGGAAGGTGACCATGCCGCAATCGTACGCGCAGATCCTGTTGCACCTGGTGTTCGCCACCAAGGGGCGTGAGCCGTTTCTGGCCGATCCCGCGATCCGCCGGGAATTGTACCGATACCTCTGCGGCATCGGCCGGCGGATGCGCTGCCCCCTCCTCGCCGCGGGCGGCACCGCGGACCACGTCCACGCTCTGGCCGGCCTGTGCCGGACGGTGACCGTGGCGGATTTGCTTGAGGAACTCAAGGGCGGGTCCTCAAAGTGGATCAAGGAGAAGGGCGCCGCCCTGTGGACCTTCCGCTGGCAGACGGGATACGCCGCGTTTTCGGTGAGCCGGTCGCAGGCGGACGCCGTCCGCCGCTACATCGACAGCCAGGAGGAGCACCACCGCCGGGTGACGTTTGAGGCGGAGTTCGTGGAGCTGCTCCGGCTCCACCAGGTGCCGTACGACGAGCGGACCCTCTGGGATTGATCGGATGGTGAGCGGGTGGTTCCGCGGCCCCGATGCCGCCCCGGTGGGGCTCGGGGTGGGGAAAACAGCCGCGCGGGGTGGAGGCGCCTGACCAGGGGCTGCGCCCCTGGCTAATCCGGTCCGGCCCTTTCGGGCCGGGCGCGTGCCGAACGCTCAACGATCAACAATCAACGATCAACGATCAACCGTTTCGAACATCCGAACGTTCAAACGCCCGATCAGCGGCACGCATGTCAGAACGGGAACGAGCCTCGAGCCTCGAGCCCCGAACCGCGAGCCAAGGTCCCAGAACCCAGGTCCCAGGTCCGATCACGATTACGATCACGATTACGAATTACGATTACGATCACGATCACGATCACGATCACGATCACGATCACGAACTGGCATCGAGGGAGGACGCGGCGGAGCGGAAGACCGCTATGGCCTCGAGGACGTGCTCCCGGTGCGTGCGCGTCTGGCCGATGCACATCCGCAGGGTGTAGCGTCCGCCGAGCTTCGTGTGGCTGATCATGATCCGGCCGGTGGCGTTGACGGCCTCAAGGAGCGCCGCGTTGAGCCGGTCGAGCGTCGCGGGGTTGCCGCCGCCGGCGGCGCGCCACGGGTTGAAGCGGAAGCAGACCGTGTTCACGGGCACCGGCGCCAGGCGCTCGAAGTCGGGCTGGGCGTCCACCCACGCGGCGAACTCCCGCGCCAGCGCCAGGTGCGCCCGCAGCATCGCCCGCAGCCCCTCGACCCCGTAGCTCCGGATCACGAACCAGAGCTTGAGGGCGCGGAAGCGGCGGCCGAGCTGGACGCCCCAGTCCCGGAAGTTGGTCACCTGGCGGTCGTGCGCCGTCTTCAGGTACTCGGGGGTGACCGACATCGCCGCCACCAGGGTCTCCGGGTCGCGGCAGAAGAAGGCGGAGCAGTCGAAGTTGGTGAAGAGCCACTTGTGGGGGTTGAAGACGAACGAGTCGGCCTCGGCCACGCCGGCCAGCAGCCCGCGGTGTTCCGGCAGGATGGCGGCGCTGCCGGCCAGGGCCGCGTCCACGTGAAGCCACAGGGCGTGGCGGCGGGCGATCGCGGCGATGGCGGGCACGGGATCGACGGCTGTCGAGGAGGTGGTCCCCACGGTGGCCACGACGGCGCAAGGGGCCAGGCCCGCGGCGCGGTCGGCGGCGATGAGCCGCTCCAGCGCCGCCGGGTCCATGGCGTAGTCGGCGTCCACCGGCACCTTGACCAGGTTGGCGGCGCCGAAGCCGGCGACCATCATGTCCTTCTCCACCGAGGAGTGGGCTTCCGCGGAGGCGTAGACCCGCAGACGCTCGGGCCAGGCGCCGAGTCCGTCGCGGTTTACGGCGCCGCGCGTCAGCCGCTCGCGGGCGGCGATGAGGGCGGCCAGCGTGGCGGTGGAGGCGGTGTCCTGGATGGCGCCGCGGAACGCCGGCGGCAGGCCCAGCATCTGGCGGAGCCAGTCCATGACCACCTCCTCCAGCTCGGTGGCCGCCGGCGAGGTCTGCCAGTTCATGGCGTTGACACCCAGGCCCGCCGACAGCAGCTCGCCCAGGACGGCCGGCCCGGAGTGGTTGCACGGGAAGTAGGCGAAGAAGCGGGGATGGTTCCAGTGGGTGATCCCCGGCATGACGATGTCGCGGAAGTCGGCGAGGATCCGGTCCCAGTCCTCGGCCCCCTCGGGCGGGGCGGCGGGGAGCTGCGCCCGGATGTCGCCCGGCTGGACGCGGGGCCGCACGGGGTAGCGGTCGGCGTGGTCCATGTAGTCGGCCACCCAGTCCACGAGCTCGTGGCCGTAGCGGCGGAAGGTGGTGCTGTCCATGGAGCGGTCACCTCGGAGGCGGTGTTCCCGCCGGCGGCGTCGGGCGGTGCCGCGGCGGACGGTCTCCAGTGTACCACGGGAGCGAGGCGGCGGGAGAAAGGGGGATTGGGTGGATAGGTGAATGGGTGAATTGAGAACGTTCGCAGGTTCACAGGTTCTCAAGTTCGCAGGTTGGGAACAGTTGATGTGATGAGAAGAGCGCTCCTTTTAGCGCCACCGAGACACGAGATATAATCTCGTGGGTGATTGCTCCCGGGGTCGCGGCGCCAAAAGGAGCGCACACGATGACAACACCATTGTACCTCGGAGTCGATTTTCATC